>JAKIUH010000372.1 GCA_021647685.1 Bacteroidales bacterium | reverse complement strand
ATATTATTATTCTTCTTAGCGGGCTGGTTATTCTTTTTATAATTAGTCCGCTTTTGAGTATGTTTTTAAATACTGGACAAAGTGAACTTTTTGAAACATTGCAAGACAAAGATGTTACCGATAGTGTTTGGTTGACATTATCTACTGCCTTTGGCAGTACTTTATTTTTTGCTGCCTTGGCAGTTCCGTTTGCATATTTAATGGCTCGTTATAATTTTCCGTTTAAGGGAGTTTTGCAAGCAATTATTGATTTGCCTGTGGTGATTCCACATTCAGCAGCGGGAATTGCATTGTTGGGTTTTATTTCACGCGACTCTGCATTGGGTAAGTTTGCATCGGTATTTGGTCTGGATTTCGTTGGGAACGCTTTGGGAATTGGTATTGCCATGGCTTTTGTAAGTATTCCTTTTTTGTTAAATGCTGCACGCGATGGTTTTGCTTCGGTTCCTTTACGTTTGGAGCAAGCGGCTTATACATTGGGGGCATCACCAATGCGTACATTTTTTACTGTTTCATTACCCTTAGCTTGGCGCAATATATTATCGGGTTTTATTATGATGTTTGCGCGTGGAATGAGTGAGTTTGGGGCTGTGGTGATTGTGGCTTATCACCCAATGACCACACCGGTTTTAATTTATGAATATTTTGGAGCTTTCGGTTTAAAGTATGCACGTCCTGTTTCGGTTATTTTCGTAACAATTAGTTTACTGTTTTTTGTTTTATTGCGCATGTTGGCACGTAAAGCTACAAATGAACGGCGCGTTTAAATGTATTGTGATTATCTGAGTTTGATTATAACGATCATTAAAAATTAAATTTGCTTGAATTAAAAAACATATCGAAAACATACAAGCAATTTGCTTTGCAAAACATCAACATAAAAGTTAATGCAGGTGATTATTATGTTCTGTTAGGTAATTCCGGTTCCGGTAAATCGCTTTTGTTAGAATTAATCATTGGCTTAATAAAAGCTGATACAGGCAGTATTCATCTTAATCAAAAAGAAATTACAAATTTACCCATACAAAAACGTGAATTGGGTATTGTTTTCCAAGATTTTGCCCTTTTTCCGCATAAAACAGTCCGTGAAAATATTTTATTTGCTTTAGCAGAAATAAAAGCAACAAAAAAAATGAGTGCATCTATTTTGTTAGATATGGCAAGAGTAATGGATATCGGACATTTATTGGACAGGTATCCGGGAACACTTTCGGGCGGAGAGGCACAGCGGGTAGCTTTGGCACGTACCTTAGTGAAAAAGCCAAAGGTTCTATTGCTCGATGAGCCGCTTTCTTCACTTGATGTGCAGTTGCGTAGTGATTTGCGTTCACTTTTAAAAATGATTAACCAAAAAGGACAAACTATTGTACATGTTACACATGATTATGAGGAGGCAGTTGCTTTAGCTCAACGTGTTGCGGTAATTGATAAAGGACGAATTATTCAACAGGGCAATTTGAAGGAAGTATTTCAGAATCCAAAATCAAAGTTTGTTGCTGATTTTGTTGGAATACGTAATTTTTTTAAAGCGCATTTATATCATGAAAATGGAAAATCTTTTGCTAAAATCAACGGGAAACAAAAAATTCACCTGCTAAGTAGTGATAATGAAGGAGAAGGATATGCTATGATACGCGATGAAGATATACTGCTGTATGATGAGCAACCCGTATCAAGTGCTATGAATAATTTTAAAGGTGTAATTACCGATGCCGTTCCTGCACGATTAGGTATGGAATTGTCTGTTAAAACAGAGTTTGCTGATTTTTGGGTTCTTATAACACGGGATACCTTTTTACGAATGGATTTACAACAGGGAAAGGCAGTATGGATTTCGTTTAAGGCTTCGGCAGTGAAATTTTTAAGGGTATAATTGCCGGAAATTTCAAAAAAAAACAAGGGGAAAATGAATGAATTAATGCACTATAAAAATATTTTATTAATTGGAGGAGCTACCCGTAATGTCGGGAAAACTACTTTTACATGCTCTATAATTGAAAATATTAGTAAAAAGCATTTAATTACAGGCTTAAAAATTAAAACAATTTATGCCGGTGATGATTTTTTTCACGGAAAGGAAAGAAATCCTTTAACAGAGAATTACCAGATTATTGAAGAAAAGAATGCCGCTGCAAACGAAGACACTGAAAGAATGTTGAAAGCGGGAGCACACAGAGTTTTTAGAATAAAAGCAAAAAATGATTTTTTAAACGATGCTTTTAATGATTTTTATTCACAAATACCAAAAAACAGTTTAATCATTTGTGAATCAAACAGTTTAAGAAATATATTGAAACCGGCATTTTTTCTGTTAATAAAACATAAAAATTCGGGCGATATGAAACCAAGTGCTCAAAAATTAGCACCTTTAGCTGATAAAATCATTTATAGTGATGGAATAAAACATGATTTTGACATTCAACGCATTGGCGTTCGTGATAATGAATGGGTGATGATGTAATCTTAAGTGAGCTGATGACTAAGAGTCATCAGCTCACTGAAAAATAATTCAATGCAGATATTTGGATATTAAAATCTTAATTAAGACATTTGTTTCAATAAAATTAGATTTAAAATTGATGATGATAAAATTTGAAGAAGCCTATAATATAGTTAAAGGCATTAATCTGAAATTAGCTGCTGAGAAGGTGCCAATGGAAGAAGCATTAGGCTATGTGTTAGCCGAAGATGTACTATCGGATATGAACATGCCTCCTTTTAATAAATCGGCAATGGATGGTTATGCTTGTCGTGAAACTGATTTAGCAAATGAGTTGGAAGTGATTGAAATTATTCCGGCAGGGAAAACACCTGAAAAAACCATAGGTAAAAATCAATGTGCTAAAATAATGACTGGTGCCATGATACCCAAAGGTGCCGATTGTGTAATTATCGTTGAGGATACCCAAGAAGTTGGGAAAAATAAGGTTCGATATACAAAGCCTGTTCCCGAAATCAATGTATGTCAAGTAGAGATTGAAAACAAACCCAATGTAAATATTTGCTATATTGGTGAAGATATAAAAACCGGTGATATTGTTTTAAAGAAAGGTACACTTATTAAAGCACAACATATCGCTATTATGGCATCGGTGGGTTATACAGAGGTTTTAGTACATCGCAAACCCAAAGTTGCCGTGATACCAACCGGTGATGAGATTGTTGAACCGCATATAAAACCAGATGTATCACAAATAAGAAACAGTAACGGAGCACAACTTGTTGCACAACTGAAAGCTATGGGCATTAAAGCCAATTATTACGGTATTGCACGTGATGTTGAAGGGGCAACCATGGGTTTGATTAAAAAGGCTTATGCTGAAAATGATGTAATATTACTTACAGGCGGTGTTTCAATGGGCGACTTTGATTTAGTTCCTGAAATTTTAAAAACTTTGGAGTTTGATTTACTTTTTCAGGCAGTAGCTGTTCAACCCGGAAAACCTACGGTTTTTGGGCGTAACGGAAATAAATTCTGTTTTGGTTTACCCGGGAATCCTGTTTCATCATTCGTACAGTTTGAATTGTTGGCAAAAACTTTACTCTATGGATTAATGGGACAAGATTATCAACCTTTGAATTTACGCCTTCCATTAGGAAAAGAATATAAACGAAAAAAAGATAAACGTATGTCGTGGATACCTGCTGTTTTTACTGAGGAAGGAACTATTGTTCCGGTTGAATATCACGGTTCTGCACATATTCGCGGTTTAGGACAGGCACAAGCCATTTTTGCAGTGCCAATTGGTGTTAAAGAATTAAAAAAAGGAGACTTAGTAGATGTACGACAAATATAACAGAAGAATAAATTATCTGCGTATTTCGGTTACTGACCGTTGTAATTTGCGCTGTGTATATTGTATGCCTGCCGAAGGAATTAAGTTAATTGCGCATAAAGAAATTTTATCGTATGACGAAATCTATGATGTAGCCAAAGTGGCTGTTTCTTTAGGTGTTGACAAAATTAGAATTACAGGTGGCGAACCGCTGGTGCGAAAAGATATTGTAGAACTTGTGCGTATGATTGGAACATTGGGTTTGAAAGATTTTGGAATGACCACCAATGGTATTTACTTGAAAAAATATGCAAAAGATTTAAAAGATGCCGGACTGCATAGAGTAAATATAAGCTTAGATACGACAGACCCCGAAAAATATCATCAAATAACGCGCTTAGGTGATATTAATCAAGTTTATGAAGGTATTGAGGCAGCAAAAAAAGCCGGCTTGACCCCTGTGAAAATTAACTGTGTCATAAAAAAATCAAAAGATGAGCCGGATGCACAATTAGTTGCTAAATTTTGTAAAGAGAATGATTTACAAGTTCGTTTTATTCGTGAAATGGATTTGGAAACAGGGCAGTTTTGGCTCGTACAAGGGG
>JAKIUH010000371.1 GCA_021647685.1 Bacteroidales bacterium | reverse complement strand
CCTGCTCGGAAGTGCATCGCCCGTCGGCATCCCAGGTACGTCGTTTGTGGATATTCATAATTCGCCCACCTGCCTATTTTGAAAACCCGCTGACTCAATCGATTGGTCGCCCGCCGCCGTGATTCCTTGCACGACAGACACATTCTAGCGATTTCGCCCGGATGGGCGAAATCGAAAGCTGACAGTCGAAAACCGAAATGCGGAAGGGCTGATCCGTAAGCAGTCGCAAGAGTTCACGGTCCTCCGCTTTCGATTTTCGGCTTTCTGTTTTCTTTCTGCCAAAACTCTTTTTATCATTCCTTCACGCGTGTACTTTTTATGCAAAAGTTCTTTTTTGGGGTCTAATTTCTTTAATTCTTCATCTAATTGTAATAATGAAGCATAAGAATATTTATCCCAATCAACTATTTCCTTATTATCAACAGGATATATTTGATGATCATCAATAATTATTTTTACTTCTTTATTTTCAAACTCGGAAAAAACATAAAACTCAAACACTTGTGAAGATTGGCTAAGTATTTGACAATCACCGTTATTATAAATTATTTCACCATTTATTATAAGACTGTCATTTTTACCGTCCTTTAAATAATCAATTTTATTTTCAACAATTTCGCTTAGTTTCATGAGTTTATTTTTTAAATTTCATTGCAAACTTATTTAATCTACAATTATAAATTTTATTTTTACAAAAAAGTTTTAAACAATTTATACCTTTACGATTATGATAAAAAAGACTTTCTTATTGGCAATTAGCGTATTGCTTTTTGTGAACAGTTTTGCACAAAAAACGTTTAAAGAAATTACGCTTGATGATTTAATGAAAAATTATACTTTTTGGGCTCCTTCTGTTTATGGTTTGCGCTCAATGAACGATGGCTTGCATTATACTACTTTCGATGGTGATGATATAGTCAAGTTTAGCTACAAAACGGGACAAGTAGTAGATACAATCTTAAAAATGAGTACTTTATCCATAAAAGATGTTTCGGACTATCATTTCAACACCGATGAAACAAAAATTATTCTGGAAACCGATGTAAAACAAATTTACCGGCACTCTTATACGGCAAAATTTTATGTTTGGGATCTTGCCACTAAAAAATTAAGTCCGGTTTCCTCAAAAGAAAAACAACAATTAGCGACCTTATCACCCGACGGCAAAAAAGTGGCTTTTGTTTTTGAAAACAATATTTACATAAAAGATTTGGAAACCGGTAAAGAAACAGCCGTTACTACCGATGGAGAAAAAAATAAAATTATCAACGGAGCACCGGATTGGGTGTATGAAGAAGAATTTGGTTTTAATCAAGCCTTTTATTGGTCGCCCGACGGGAAAAAAATAGCCTATATTCGTTTTGATGAAAGTAAAGTTAAAAGTTTCAGTATGCAAATGTTTGCAGGTCAAGCACCACGCTTAGAGCAAAATGCTTTATATCCTGAAATTCGTACATGGAAATACCCTAAAGCCGGCGAGGATAATTCGGTGGTAAGTGTTCACATTTACGATGTGAATACCCAAAAAACCATTCGCGCAGACATTGGGAAAAATACCGATATTTACATTCCTCGTATCCGCTGGACAAAGAATGCCAACACGCTTGGAATTATTCGTTTAAACCGTTTGCAAAATAAATTGGAAATACTTTTTGCCAATGCTCAAAACGGTAATACCCAAGTAATTTATACCGATGAAAATAAATACTACATTGGTGAAGAAACTTTGGATAATCTAAAATTTCTTAAAGATGGAAAACACTTTGTGATTACGAGTGAACGCGATGGATTTCGTCATATATATTTGTACACCATTGAGGGGAAATTAGTAAAACAATTGACCAAAGGAAATTGGGATGTGATTGATTTTATTGGATACGATGAAAATAAAAAAGTATGTTATTATCTTTCAACAGAAGAATCACCCGTTATACGAAGTTTGTATTCGGTAAGCCTTAAAGGGAAAAAGAAAAAATTAAGCAATCAAACGGGGAGTAATCGTGCATCTTTCAGTAAAAGTTATAAATATTACATCAATTATTTTTCAAACAGCCAAACCCCTAATTATGTTACATTGCACGATGCAAACGGTAAGTTAATCCGTGTATTGAAAGATAACCAAGCACTTAAAAAGAAGGTGGAAGAGTACGGAGGTGTAAACAAAGAGTTCTTTACATTTAAAACATCAGAAGGTGTAGAATTGTACGGATACATGGTTAAACCACCTGATTTTGATTCAACTAAAAAATATCCGGTTTTAATGTATCAATATTCAGGACCTAACTCACAATCGGTTATTAACCGTTGGAGTTTTGGGTGGGATATGCTTTTGGCGCAAAAAGGTTATATTACGGTTTGTGTGGATGGTCGCGGAACAGGTGGGTGTGGAGAAGCATTTCGAAAAAAAACATATTGGCAGTTGGGTAAAGATGAAACCATTGACCAAATTGAAACGGCAAAATATATTGGTACTTTACCGTATATTGATAAAAATCGTATCGGAATTTGGGGGTGGAGTTATGGAGGCTTTGAAGCATTATTAGCTTTGAGCAAAGGAAAAGGCGTTTTTAAAGCCGGTATTGCTGTGGCGCCGGTAACCAATTGGCGATATTACGATAATATTTATACAGAGCGTTATATGCGCACACCACAAGAAAATGCTGAAGGTTATGATAATAATTCGCCAATTACTTTTGCTGAGAATCTGAATGCCAAACTACTATTAGTTCACGGTATGGGTGATGACAATGTGCATTTTCAAAATTCAGCAGAATATTCAGAAGCCTTAGTGCAAGCAAATAAGCAATTTAGGGAATTTTTCTATACAAACCGAAATCACGGTATATACGGTGGCAATACACGTATTCACCTTTATACCATGATGACTAATTTTATTTTGGAGAATTTATAAGAGCACTAATCAAAATAAGCTTGCTCTAATATTTAAGTTAGAAAAACATTCAAATGTCAGCCGGAACGCTGACATTTGAATATTTAATGAACTAATGATTTTAACCATCAATTTCCCTATCTCTAAATCCCATCAGATAAAGAATTGCATCTAAGCCAATAGTTGAAATGGAATTTTTAGCATTTTCTTTTACTTTTTGTTTTGCATGAAAAGCGATTCCCAAACCGGCTACGTTCAACATCGGTAAATCATTGGCTCCATCGCCAATAGCTACAACCTGCTCTAAATGAATATCTTCTTTAAAAGCAATTTTTTTCAATAATTCCGCTTTCATTTCTCCATTTACAATTTCTCCAAGATGTTTTCCTGTGAGTTTACCATTTTTTATTTCCAATTCATTGGAAAATACATAGTCAATACCAAGTTTATGCTGCAAAAAACGACCAAAATAATTAAACCCGCCGGAAAGAATAGCCGTTTTAAATCCATATTTTCGTAAATTACGAAACAACGTTTCAGCACCTTCAGTAATGGGCAGGTTACGAGCTATATCAAACATCACATTCTCATCTAAACCTTTAAGCAAAGCAACTCGCTGTATAAAACTTTCGTTAAAATCCAGTTCTCCACGCATAGCCGCTTCCGTTATTTCATGCACTTGATCGCCTACCCCATGCCTTTTTGCCAATTCAACAATTACTTCTGTTTGAATTAGCGTGCTATCCATATCAAAACATACTAAACGGCGTGTGCGACGATAAATATTGTCTTTTTGGAAAGCAATATCCACACCGGTTTCTTGCGAAATTTTCATTAAACTATTGCGAAAAGCAAGTTCATCAACAGGATTGCCGCGTAAAGAAAGTTCTACACTTGACTTATTTTTTAAACTGTCTTTTTTAATGGAAGGACGACCAGTGAGACGTGTAATAATATCAATATTCAAGCTTTGATTATATACCAAATCCGTAACTTTTGAAAGCTGTAAAGCGTTAATCTCACGGGCAATCATTGTAATAATATAACGTTCTTTGCCCTGATGTGCAACCCATTCTTCATACTCATCCACATCAACCGGTGAAAATTTTGCATGAACTCCTAACTCATAAGCTTTAAAAAGTAAATCTTTTAAAATAGGTGCCGAAACCGATTTATCGGTTATACGAAACATAATACCTAAATTTAATTGTTGGTGAATTACGGACTGGCCAATATCTAAAATTTGTGCTCCGTATTGTGCCAATATATCAGTTAAAGAAGAACTTATGCCCGGCTTATCTTCACCATTAATGCTTAAAAGAATAATTTCATTATTCATGTAAAGTAATTTTTTATAAATATTTTTAGAATAAAACGCCAAAATTATGTAATTTGCCGTATTATTAAGAAAAAAAATAAAAAAATGTATGGTGCAATTGCAGGAGATATTATTGGTTCACCTTATGAAAGTTTGAATATAAAAACAATAGAGTTTAGCTTATTT
>JAKIUH010000008.1 GCA_021647685.1 Bacteroidales bacterium | reverse complement strand
TGCTCATGTATGGCGTAAAGGTCTAAACATCAGCTTAGAGCAATTAATCGGCTATGTAACGAACCCACCTTTTGATAAAGTAGGGGTGTTGCCCTTAAAAAGTTTTTATCCACAAACACAGCGATTGGATTTGGCAATGAAATTAAACACTGTATTGGCAAGTCCGGGTTTTGCCGCATGGACACAAGGCGAAGCATTAAACATTAACAAACTAATGTATAATGAACAAGGAAAAGCCAAAGTGTCGATACTAAATATTGCTCATTTAGACGAAGGACAACGTATGTTTTTTGTAACCTTGTTTTTAAACCGTTACATTAGTTGGATGCGTATGCAAAAAGGAACTTCGGCTTTGCGCAATTTGTTGTATATGGATGAAATTTTTGGTTTTTTCCCTGCTGTGGGTAATCCTCCATCAAAGCAACCTATGCTTTTATTACTCAAACAAGCCCGTGCTTTTGGTACCGGAATAATTCTCGCTACGCAAAATCCTATTGACCTGGATTACAAAGGACTTTCAAATATTGGAACTTGGTTTATCGGCAGACTGCAAACCAAGCAGGATAAAGAACGCGTAATGGACGGTTTAATCCAAAGCTCAGAAGGAGCTTTAAGCAAGAAAGAGGTTCAAGAGCTTTTATCGAATATTCAAAGTAGAGTTTTTCTACTAAAAAGTGCCCATGAAGACAATTTGCGTTTGATGCAAACCCGTTGGGTACTTTCCTACCTGCGTGGACCTTTATCAAAGCAGGAAATCAGGCTATTGATGAAAGAGCATAAGCAAAAACAAACTCTAAGCAACGAAAAAACACAGAAAACAAAACAAGCCGTTTCGGAACCAGCAATTGACAAAACTGCATCGAATATTGTAAAACCCATATTACCAGCTGATGTGCAACAATATTTTGCAACACAAACACCCTATGGACAAGAAGCTGTATATCAGCCATTTTTAGTAGCAGAAGGGAAAGTGCGTTTTGTAAATGCTACACGCGGAATTGATAAAGAAATTAAAATATCCAAACGATATTTCTTAGATAAAGGTTTAAACGAGCTTGATTATAAACGTGGTGAGAATTTTGAGTTTAATACTGCTGATTTTGACAAAAAGCCGGTTGAACAAGCAAAGTTTCATTCCTTACCAGAATTTATTGAAAATTTAAAGTCTTTTAAAGCTTTGCATAAAAGCTTTGCAGATTATCTTTACAGAAATCACAAACTTGAATTGTACAAATGCACGGCTTTAAAAACCGAATCGAAACCGGGCGAAAGTTTAGATGATTTTAAGATGCGCCTGATGAATATTATTCGCGACCGTAAAGAAGTTGCCATTGAAAAATTACGTAGTAAATATGCCACAAAAGCGGAACGTTTACAGGTAAAATACGATAAATTGCTCATTAAATTAGATAAAGAAAAAGCTGATGTTACTTCACGTACGGCAGATTCAGCCATGTCGTTTGGCATGGCGGTCTTAGGGGCTTTTATAGGCGGAGGCACCCGCTCTAAAACACGGCGAGGAATAAGCAGTGCATCAAAAATTGCTAAGGAAAAAGCAGATGTTCGCAGAGTTGAAAAAGAAATCAGACAAGTGCAACAAGATATGAATGAATTAAAAACGGCACTATCGGGAGAAGCAAGAAAAATTAGTGAAAAATTCAAAATAGAAAATTACCCCATTAGTAATTTCTTTATCAAACCGCGTAAAACAGATATTTATGAGGTAGAGCTTTCTGTTTTATGGGAAGCAAAATAGAATTGTTGTATTATTTTTTATAGAAATGTTCCGCTTTATGAAAAACATGCCTTAACTTTGTAGGAGGAACACAAAGTGCTATACCATGAAGCATAAAGCAACATTCTGGATATTTATTATAGGAATACTTATACTTAATTCCTCCTGTATGAGTATTTTTAAAGGAACTACACAAACAGTACGTTTTACTTCACAACCACCGGGAGCAGAAGTTATTGTAAACGGAAAATCTTCATTTCAACTCACTCCATGCGAGCTGGAGTTAGAGAAAAAAGTTCCAAAAACGAAAATTAACCGCAGAAATGAGTATGTATATACATTTGTTAAAGATGGTTATACAAGTATAGAAATCAAAGATCGAGGAGAAACAGACCCGAAAGTGTTGGGAAATTGTTTTACAATCGTATTCTTCCCAATAGCAATGGCTATCGATTTTGCAACAGGTGCAGCTTTTAAGTATCAAAAAGAAATTAACGTAGCTTTACATCCCGATGAATCGGTTAAAGATAAAACACCTCCTGTCATTAGTATTGTCTCCCCAAAAACAGAGCGGGGATTTGTTAAACTGCATGACAAACGGCAAATCTTTTTAAAATTTACCGTTAAAGACGATAATTTTGTTTCGTATGTATCGGTAAATAATATGAAATTGGTTGAAAATGAAGAAGGATTTTATCAAATAACATTAAATCTGGCTGAGGGTGAAAATACCATTAAAATAAAAGCAATTGACAGCAGGGATAATGTTGCCAACGAAATATTGACGGTTAAATACGAGAAAGAAAGTTATCAATATACAGAAGCTGATGAAATTCCTGAAATAATTTGGGATGCCGGCGATGAAACCACAGGTAAATATTATGCTTTAATTATTGGTGTAGAAGATTATAAAGATCCTGAAATACAGAATTTATCAAATCCGGTAAAGGATGCAGAAAATCTATATAAGGTTTTGACGGGAAGATACACTTTTGAATCCAAAAATGTATTATTGCTTCGTAACCCCTCAATGAAAGATATAACAGGGGCATTGGAAGATTACTTCAATCAGCTTAATGATAATGACAATTTACTGATTTTTTATGCAGGGCATGGATATTGGGACGAAAGATTCAAACAAGGCTATTGGCTTCCGGCAGATGCTCAACGCAAAAATCGCGGAACATGGATACCCAACAGCCTTATAAGAGATTATATGCGTGGTATTCCCGCTCGTCATACTTTACTCATCACTGATGCTTGTTTTAGCGGTGGCATTTTTAAAAGCCGCGATGCCTTTAAGGATGCTTCAAAAGCAATTAATCAGCTGTATGAATTGCCCAGCAGAAAAGCCATGACCAGCGGAACACTAAAAGAAGTACCGGACAAAAGTGTTTTTATCGAGTATTTGATAAAACGATTGGAAGAAAATAAACAAAAATATTTACCCTCTGAACAATTGTTTGCCAGTTTTAAGATTGCAGTAATTAATAACAGTCCTAATGCTCAAGTTCCTCAATTTGGAGAAGTGCGTGAAACAGGCGATGAAGGCGGTGATTTTATTTTTATTTTGAAATAACATTCTGATTGTCTTTGTTATTGATACCTTAAATTAACTAGTGCCGTGTCAAGCAGTTTTAGCCATACCTAGTGTCATGTCTTTTTTGCATATAACTTCGTTAAAAATTTTAATCGTCTGCCAACTGGTGGACGCTAAAATTTTTGTGCCTCGTTCTACACAAAAATAACTTCAACTTATACGACACAACATACTTGACATAACACTAGTTTTTGACCTTTTGCTACGAAGATGGCTGCGGATTTAAGGGATATAAATAATCTGCATTTGCCAGATAAAATATTATTTTAACCTTCTCCACTATATTTAGCATAGCGTCCAACAGGATTGTAATAAACAGGAATACATGGATAAATTTCACCGGAAATAATGTTGTTTTAAAACAACATTATTCTATATAGAATGTTGTTTTAAAACAACGTTTTTACATTGATTATATATAATTATTACAACAATTTATAAATAAAATAGTTTAATAATTTAGCAAATAGTCTAATTATCGTTGTATAATTTAAACAAAATATTTTAATTTATGTTTTTCTAATCCAACACAATATTGTATTTTTGTTGTGTATAGACAACATATTATGGAAACATTATTTAATTATTCATCATTACGCTTAAATAAAACTTCACTCAATTTTAACAGGTATTTACTTGACGAAGCAAAATGGGGTGATAAACTTATCGGCATAAGAGGTGCTCGTGGTGTAGGAAAAACTACATTAATGCTGCAAAGATTAAAAGCAGAATATGGTAATTCGGGGCGGGCAATATATGTGAGCTTAGATAATTTTTATTTCACAAAACACAGACTTTTTGAATTTGCCGAAAATTTTCACTTAAATGGTGGAGAAGCAATTTTTATAGATGAAGTACACCGATACCCAAATTGGTCAACAGAAATAAAAAATTTATATGATCTGTACGATGATTTAAAGATTGTTTTTTCAGGTTCTTCTGCTTTGCGCATGTATAAAACAGACGGCGATTTAAGCAGAAGAGCAGCAATTTACAGTTTGCAAGAATTATCTTTCAGAGAATATCTGGAATTAGCTGAAAAAAAGAAATTTAAAACACATTCTTTAGAAGATATATTGAAAAATCATATAGAAATAGCATCAGAAATCATAAAAAAAATAAAAATCATACCTTTATTCAAAAAATATTTAAAAGTAGGGGCATATCCTTTCTTCAAAGAAACAAAAGGGCAATTTTACGACCGGATTATTTCAGTAATAAACACTTTAATCGAAAACGATTTACAAATTATTGAAGGAATAAGTTACCAAACCGCTTATAAATTAAGGCAACTGGTTGCTGTTTTAGCAGATAGTGTTCCGTTTAAAATAAATATTGCAGAATTAAGCCGTAAAATAAATATGAGCCGCGATATGCTTTTAGAATTACTTCATTCTCTTGACAGGGCAAACTTAATTAAAGCACTACACCGCGAAGGCTCTGCAATGGGATACTTTACAAAACCGGCAAAAATATACTTAAATAATACAGCACTTTTGTATGCCCTATCAACAAAAAAAGAAAATATGGAAGGAACTGTCAGAGAAACTTTTTTTATGAACCAATTAAGTAAAGACCATAAAATAAAGATAGCTAAAAGTGGTGATTTCTTAATTGATGAAAAATACATTTTTGAAGTTGGAGGACGTAAAAAAGGTTTCAGCCAAATTGCCGGTATAAAAAATTCGTTTATCGCAGCAGACGATATAGAAATTGGTTTCGGCAATAAAATACCTTTGTGGCTATTTGGTTTCATGTACTGAAAGAAACAGCACTGCCATAACAACAATGTTGTTTTAAATAAATCCGCAAACTATATTCTACTGTAAAGCCAAATATCTGTCCGTCAGTGGTCGGACAGATATTTGGTTTTATAAATAACCCAGCACCAATTTAGCTTCATCACTCATCATGGCAGCACTCCAAGGCGGATCAAAAACCATCTCTACGTTTACATTATTTACTTCTTTTATTGCTTTTACACGCTCTTTAACTTCCATAGGCAATGAATCGGCAACCGGACAATTGGGTGCTGTTAAGGTCATTTTAATATCCACATTGTTGTAGTCATCTACATCAATTTCGTAAATTAAACCTAAATCGTAGATGTTTACGGGTATTTCGGGGTCAAAAATACTTTTTAGTACTTCAAGTATTTGCCCCTCTAATTGCATATATGTTTTTTCTTCTGACATGATGTTTCGTTTATAGTGTTTTTTTAAATTCAACCTTCGCAATCAATATTCGTCTAATATACATCAATCCAAGCGATTAATATCACGACACTTTGAACAGTGTTCCTTACGAATTTAATTTTGCATTAAATGCCATTCCGTACATTTTCATTTGTTTTACCATAGCCAACAATCCATTTGAACGCGTTGGCGAAAGGTTATCGGTTAATCCGATTTTATCAATAAAAAACAAATCGGCATTCATAATTTCTTTTGGCGTTCGACCATTCATTACACGAATAAGCAATGCAACAATGCCTTTAGTAATGATGGCATCACTATCCGCCGAAAAATAAATTTTATCCTCTTTCAATTCGGCATTTAACCATACTTTTGATTGGCAACCGTTGATTAAATATTCGTTGGTTTTAAATTTAGGGTCAATTTGCGGTAAATCCCGTCCTAATTCAATTAAATATTCATATTTATCCATCCATTCATCAAACATGGAAAATTCTTCGATAATTTCGTTTTGAACTTCTTCTATAGTCATTTTTTTATGATTTTATACCGTATTTTAAATTACTCAAACATTTGTTTTACTTTTAATATTCCTTCCGCCAGCCTGTCCACATCTGCAAAAGTATTATAAAAAGCAAAACTTGCACGTACTGTTCCACTAATTTCAAAAAAATCCATTACCGTCTGTGTACAATGACTACCTGTTCGTACAGCTATACCCATTTTATCAAGTATCATTCCCGTATCGTAATGATGAATATTTTTTAATAAAAATGAAATAGTTGCTGTTTTGTGTTTTGCATTTCCGTAGATTGTTAAACCTTCAATTTGCAAGAGCTTTTCAGTGGCATATTGCAACAAATCTTGCTCGTGTTTGGCAATATTTTCAATACCTACGGCATTGACATAATCAATAGCCAAACCCAAACTATAAGCTCCTACATAATTTACCGTACCAGCTTCAAACTTAAAAGGTGCATCCAGAAAGGTAGTTTTTTTTAAGGTAACATGATCCACCATGTCGCCACCACCTTGATAAGGAGGCATCTCATTCAAAAACTTTTCTTTGCCATAGAGTACGCCAATACCTGTTTCAGCATAAATTTTATGACCGGAAAAAACAAAAAAATCACAATCTAAATCTTGAACATCAATTTTTTGATGCTGAATACTTTGTGCGCCATCAATAAGTACCGGTACATTTTTTTCATGTGCCGTTTTGATAATTTCTTTTACAGGATTTACTGTTCCCAAACTGTTTGAAACATGGGTTACAGCGATAAGTTTTGTTTTTTTGTTAATTAAATCAGCTAATTTGTCTAATTCCAACTCGCCTTTTTTATCAAAAGGCAAAATACGCAAACGTGCTTTTTTTCGTTCACAAAGCATTTGCCAAGGTACTAAATTGGAATGATGCTCCATAGCCGAAACAATAATTTCATCGCCTTGCGAAACATATTTTTCGCCAAAAGAAAAAGCCACCAAATTTATTGAATCGGTTGTTCCTTTAGTAAAAATTATTTCACTTTCTTTTTCGGCATTAATAAATTTTTGCACTTTGGCACGTGCATCTTCATAGATTTTGGTAGATAAATTACTTAAATGATGTACCCCGCGATGTATATTACTGTTGGTATTTTTATAAAAATCAGCAACAGCATCAATTACTTGAATCGGTTTTTGGGTAGTGGCACCATTATCCAGATATACATATTCTTTACCGTTAACCTTTTGATTTAAAACCGGAAAATCTTTTTTTATTTTTTCAAGATTAATCATTATATTTCAATTATCTGTTCGATGATTCTTTATGGGCATAATATTTTTGCATATCATCAATGATACTATCAAATGTTTGTTTATCAAAATCTGTTTTATAAAAGATTTTAAATAACTTAATTTTTAAATCAATATCGGATATACCGGGATTTTGAGATTTAATTCTATTTTGAATTATATTTCTTGCGAGTTCCGTCATCTCAAAAATATTTTCCAGTCTTTCTTTTAATGGCTGCTCAAAGGTAATTTCAAATTGTTTTTTATAAATATGTTCAGGTGTATCATTCATTTTTCAACAAATTAAAAGTCTTTAAATTCATTTTTTTGCACCAATAATTAATATATTCTATATCTTTCTCCGGATTTAAAAGTAAGTTTTTTATATCTCTAATTTGTTGTTCACTTTGAAATTGTTGTATCCAAATTATTTTAGCAATAATTAAATCGTTTTAATCAATTACCCACAATTTAGTACCTAATTCCTGTATTCTTTTTCTCTTATTAAAAGCTTGTCTGAAATATTCTGTATCTTTTCTTAAAATAAAATCTAATTTAAAACCGGTTTTGTGATCAATAATATTAAACATTCCTTGCTTTTCTATTTCTTCTTTAATCGTATTAACATTAAAGTATGCATCCGGAAATAGATGAATAAATTGCTCTATCTGTTGAGTTGAAAGTTCAATAACAAAATCAATATCTCGTGTCATTCTTGGAATAGTATAAATATTTAAAGCATACTACCCGAAATCATATAAGCAATATTATTACTTTCCAGTGAATTACAAACTTTTTGTAATAGATTTAAAATCATTACAGCTTATTTAGAAAATTTTTTAAGATACTGGCTTAATTTAAAATTAACAACCCTGATTTTTAATCACATGCCGGACATTCATCAATCATCAAACACTGTCCGTCTTTTTTATCTCCTTCCAAACGATTATTTACCAAAATTTGCACATAAAATTTTATGGCTTCAATCTGAATTTTTTCAATTACATCACTAACAAAAGCAGTTAGTAATAATGTTTCAGCCTTTCGGCGATTGATGCCACGTGCACGTAAATAAAAAAGTGCTTCTTCATCAATTTGCCCGGTTGTACTCCCGTGCGAACAAGCCACATCATCGGCATAAATTTCTAATTGAGGTTTGCTGTTTACTTTTGCATACTTTGTTAGTAAAATATTTTTATTCAACTGATTGGCATTTGTTTTTTGAGCATCTCTGTCAACCAATACTCTGCCGTAAAATACCGCACTTGCTTTATTGTCAATCACACCTTTATACAATTGATTACTGTTGTTATGCGATTTTGCATGATGAACAAATACCGAATTGTCAAAATGCTGTTCTCTGTCGGGCATATACAAACCGTTTAAATCGGTTTCGCAATTACTGCCTTTTTGAATCACTTTTAAATCATTACGTACCAACATACCGCAAAAAGTGGTAGTATGCATGGAAAAATTACTGTTGTCTTCTTGTATAACTTTTGTGTAATTTAATTGTGCAGCATCTACCCCTTCGCCTTGAACAATATTGAAATTCAAATGAGCACCGTCTTGAACAAAAATCTCGGTAGCCACATTATTTAAAGTATAATTCAACGATAATGAATGATAGGTGTTAACAATATGTGCTTTACTGAATTTTCCGGCAATAATTAAATTACGGTATTGAGCAAGGGTTTTTCTACTTTGCCCATCGGAAAAATTTACAATATGTATGGGTTTATCGGCTACAAAATTATCGGCAAAATAAATAAAACTTCCGTTGGTCGAATAAGCGGTATTTAAAGCCGTGAAAAAATTACTTGCCAATATGCCTGATTTATCGAAATACTTTTCAAATAATGCTTTATGCGTTTCTTTAGCTTCGTGCATCGGCAAAATAAACATTTTATTTTCATCATCGAAAGTATTGGAAAGTTCAGTGATAAAAAAACCGTTTACAAAAACCAAGCGGTAAGCATCTAATCCGGGAATGGAAAATAAATTTACCTCCTCTTTGCTTAATGAGCGAAATTCAGCAGGACGGTATCTGTGATGCAAAATTTTATTCAGACTGGTATGTCGCCATTCTTCTAATTTTTTATGTGGTATTTCAAGTTTCTCCAACTCTTTTAATGCCGTTTCTTTTGTATTTCCTATTGATAAAACCTCATCATCTTCTTTACGGAATATATTAATGAAGTCCTCTTTTGATATTTTTGTTTTTAATGCCATTTTTTTGTTTTTTAATACAGAAATGATTCAAGCCATAATGCGAAAGTTATGAAAGCCATTTAACAATTTGACCATTTAGCAATTCATTCATTTAACTTAGGCCTCCACCTCTTGCTTTATCCAATCATATCCTTTTTCTTCCAACTCAAAAGCAAGTTCTTTGCCACCTGTTTTTACAATTCTTCCATCATAAAGAACATGAACTACATCAGGCACAATATAATCAAGCAATCGTTGATAATGTGTAATTACCATAAAACCATTGTGCTCGTTACGTAATTTATTTACTCCATTTGCCACAATACGTAATGCATCAATATCCAAACCTGAGTCGGTTTCGTCAAGAATGGCTAATTTTGGGTCTAACATTGCCATTTGAAAAACTTCGTTTTTCTTTTTTTCACCACCTGAAAAGCCTTCATTTACAGCACGGTTGGTAAGTTTTGAATCAATTTCAACCAATTCTTTCTTTTCTTTCATTAATTTTAAAAATTCTGCAGGCGACAAAGGCTCCAAGCCTTTGTGTTCACGATGTTGTTCCAAAGCAGCTTTCATAAAATTAACAATGGATACACCTTTGATTTCAACAGGGTATTGAAATGCAAGGAAAATTCCTTCACGGCTGCGTTCTTCGGGTGCCAATTCCAATAAATTTTTACCGTTAAAAGTAACTTTACCTTCGGTAACTTCGTAAATATCACGTCCTGCAAGCACCGCCGACAAAGTACTTTTACCGGAACCGTTGGGTCCCATAATGGCATGTACTTCGCCTTCTTTAATTTCCAGATTAATTCCTTTTAATATTTCTTTGCCTTCGATTGAGGCATGTAAATTCTCTATTTTTATTAATGTTTTGCTCATTATTTTATTCTTTTGAAAGTTTTTATACTTAATATTTAATTTATTGTAGCTTAGCCCACACTTCCTTCTAAAGTTAAAGCCAAAAGTTTTTGAGCTTCTACGGCAAACTCCATAGGCAATTGGTTTAATACCTCTTTTGCAAAGCCGTTCACAATTAAACTAACTGCCTGTTCGGTATCCAAACCACGCTGATTGCAATAAAAAACCTCATCTTCCGATACTTTTGATGTAGTAGCCTCATGCTCAACAATAGCGGTTGGATTTTCCGATTCGATATAAGGAAATGTATGTGCACCGCATTTATCACCAATTAACAATGAATCACATTGTGAAAAATTACGTGAATTTTCAGCATTTGCACTAATTTTCACTAATCCTCGATAGCTGTTATTGCTATGCCCCAGTGAAATTCCTTTTGAGATAATGGTACTTTTGGTATTTTTACCGATATGTATCATTTTAGTACCCGTATCTGCTTGTTGATGATTGTTGGTAACAGCTACAGAATAAAATTCACCTACTGAATTATCACCTTTAAGTATGGTGCTCGGATATTTCCATGTAACTGCCGAGCCGGTTTCAACTTGTGTCCAAGATAATTTAGAATTATCACCTTTGCAGATACCGCGCTTGGTTACAAAATTATAGACACCGCCTTTGCCGTTTTTATCACCGGGATACCAATTTTGTACGGTCGAATATTTTACTTCGGCATCTTTCATTACCACAATCTCTACAACAGCTGCATGCAATTGATTTTCATCGCGCTGCGGTGCTGTGCAACCTTCTAAATAACTCACATAAGAGCCTTCATCGGCAATAATAAGTGTACGTTCAAACTGTCCTGTATTTCCCTGATTAATACGAAAATAAGTAGATAGTTCCATGGGACAACGAACTCCTTTCGGAATATATGCAAAAGAACCGTCTGAAAATACTGCCGAATTTAAAGCTGCATAATAATTATCGCCAATAGGCACAACCGATGCTAAATATTTTTCCACCAAATCAGGATGTTCGCGAATAGCTTCACTAATAGAACAGAAAATTATTCCCTTTTCTTTCAACGTTTCCTGAAAGGTAGTGTGTACCGAAACACTATCCATCACTACATCAACCGCAACACCGGCTAAAGCTTTTTGTTCATTAAGCGGAATTCCTAATTTCTCAAATGTTTTAATTAGTTCAGGGTCAACCTCATCTAAGCTATTATATTTAGGTGCACTTTTAGGAGCTGCATAATAACTTATTGCCTGAAAATCAGGTTTTTCGTATTCCAGCAGTGCCCAATCCGGCTCTTCCATTTCTAACCAACGTCGGTAGGCTTTTAAACGAAAATCCAACATAAATTGGGGTTCTCCTTTTTTTTCGGAAAGTCTGCGAATAATATCCTCATTCAAGCCTTTCTCAAAAACTTCGGTCTCTATATCGGTTACAAAACCAGCTTCATATTCTTTATTGCTATATTCGTTTAATATTATATCATCATCTTGCTTTGCCATAATATTGTAAGTATTTATTCAAAAATATTGATTCTTCTGAAAATCAACAATATGTTATTTAAAATCATTCTAAATAGAGTGCAAAGATAAAAAAATATTTGATTGGAATATATGATTTAAATTTTATTTTCTGAATTACCGATTGAAATTTGTAAATTTACGAAATTAATTATTCGGTAACTAAAATTTATTATTATGATTAAAAAAAGAACTTTTATTAAAATTATCTTTATAAGCATATTAATGCTATATTTTTCACCTGTAGTAAGTGCACAAGAAAATTTAGAATATCAAAAACCACCTAAAGAAATATTGGATTTAGTGGATGTGCCCAGCGCTCCTTCAGTTTTGCTTGACAACAAAGGCGAATATATGATTTTAAGGTACAGAGACCGTTATAAATCAATTGCTGAGCTTTCGGAAAAAGAATTGCGTTTGGGAGGATTACGAATTAATCCGCAAACAAATATAGGAAGCCGCACTACGTATTATAACAATATTACGGTAAAAAAACTGTTATCAAAAGAAGAAACACAAGTTTTGGGTTTGCCTAAAAATCCTAAATTAGCGAACTTCTCTTGGTCTCCTGATGAAAGTAAATTGGCTTTTACCAATACTGTAGAAAATGGTGTGGAATTATGGTATGTTGATATAAAATCGGCGAAAGCCAAAAAAATTAGTGAAGCAAAACTAAATGCCAATATGGGAAATCCAATTAGTTGGTTCAAAAACGAGAATGCTTTATTGGTTAAGTTTTTACCTGCCGACCGTAAAAAATTAATAGATGCAGAAAATTCTGTACCAACAGGACCTACCGTTACTACAAGTACAGGAGAAAAAGCACAAAACAGAACCTATCAGGATTTACTAAAAAATCCAAATGATGAATTTAATTTTGAACAATTGGCACGTTCGGAAATTTACAAAGTAAGTTTGGATGGTACAAAATCAAAATGGAAAGATACGGATATGTACCGCTCAATTAGTTTTTCGCCTGATGGCAACTATGTTCTTGTAAGTACTATTCAACGCCCTTTTTCGTATATTGTACCCTATTATCGTTTCCCTTTTAAAACAGATATTTACAAAAGCGACGGAACTTTTGTAAAAAATATTAATAAAGTACCCTTGACCGAAGTTTTACCCAAAGGGTTTATGTCTGTGCGTAAAGGAAAACGCAGCTTATATTGGCGCGAAGATAAACCTGCTACTTTGTTCTGGGCGGAGGCATTAGATGAAGGTAATCCTGAAAATAAAGTAAAATTTAGAGATGAAGTTTTTGAATTAGATGCTCCCTTTACAGGAAAAGCAAAATCTATATTAAAAACAATTAATCGTTATTCAGGTATTTTGTGGGGAAATAATCAAATTGCGGTTGCTTATGATTACTGGTGGAATACAAGAAATACAAAAATATATGTATTTAATCCAACCAACGGTAAACAAAAACCTGTAATTCTTTTTGACCGGAATTATCAAGACCGTTACAGTGACCCGGGTAGGTTTGTTACTACTCGAAATAAATTTGGCGAAAATGTGCTATATCTTGAAAAAGACAACGCATTTCTATTAGGTGCAGGATATTCTGAAAAAGGTCAATTTCCATTTATTGATGAAATAAATCTTAAAACAAAAAAGACCCAAAGGTTGTATCAATCGAATTACACAGACAAAAAAGAAAGTTTGTATCGGGCGATTGATATGAAAAAAGGTGAAATTTTAGTTCGTATTGAAGCACCCACAGAATATCCGAACTACTATGTTCGCAACATAAAAAAACGAATTGCCAACCGGCAGATTACTTTTTTTGAAAATCCGTTTAAAAGTATCCAAAATGTACATAAAGAAGTTATTAAATATAAACGCGATGACGGTTTAGCACTTTCGGCAACATTATACTTGCCGGTTGGTTACGATATAAAAAAGAAAGAAAAAATGCCAATGTTGCTATGGGCTTATCCTACTGAATTTAAAGATAAAAAAAGCGCATCGCAAACAACGGCAAACCCCAACGAATTTACTTATCCTTATTACGGAAGTATGATTTATTGGGTAACGCGCGGGTATGTTGTATTAGATGATGCATCTTTCCCGATTGTGGGTGAAGGAGATAAAGAACCCAACGATACATTTATTCCACAATTAGTGGCAAATGCAAAAGCAGCCATAGATGCAGTTGATAAATTAGCTTATATCGACCGCAACAGGGTAGCCTGCGCCGGTCATTCATACGGAGCATTTATGGTAGCAAACTTACTTTCGCATTCTGATTTGTTTGCGGCAGGTATTGCCCGTAGCGGAGCCTATAACCGAACATTAACTCCTTTCGGTTTTCAAAGTGAAGAACGTACATATTGGGAAGCACCTGATATTTATTACGAAATGTCTCCCTTTATGCATGCTGATAAAATGAACTATCCATTATTACTTATTCATGGTGAAGCAGATAATAATTCAGGAACCTATCCTTTGCAAAGCGAACGTTATTTTAATGCATTAAAAGGTTTAGGTAAAATTGCCCGTTTAGTAATGTTGCCCAAAGAAAGTCACGGATACCGAACAAAAGAATCTATTTTGCATGTTTTATGGGAACAAGACCAATGGTTAGAAAAATATGTAAAAAATAAAGATAAAACAAACTAAGCTTTTATTGTGCCTGCATTATTTGATTTTATGAAATAATGCAGGCTTATCAAATCATGTATTATTGGTATATTGTTTGTAGTTTAGCTATTCGTCTACAATTTTTTGAAAATTTCGACAGGAAAAGATTAATTTATTAAATAATTTTTTACATTTATCCATTTTATTGTAAATTTATCCTTTATTTTACAATCAGAAAGATAATAAGAAAACAAAAATGAATTTTTTGAACAAGCTCAATATTAAAATAAAGTTATTTTTAGGCTTTTTATTGGTGATAATAATTTTTATGAGCACTTTGTTTTGGCAATTTTCAGTTCTTGAAAAAATTGACAAAAATCTTGACCATATAAAAAATGCGCAACATACAAGAATAAGTGTACGCAAATTAAGACTCATCAATATTTATGATTTACAACGTTTACTTGAAATTATTCAAACGGAAAATCCTGCTGCAATAAATGAAATTGTAAATGCACACTTGAAAACCATTCGAGAAACAGAAGTTTTGTATGACAGTTTGGACACACAAGTACAAGTTTTGTTTCCAAACAAAATGGATATGTCAAGAATTAAAATTATTAATTATCTGGATGAAAGCAAATCATTATTCAAAAATGTTTTACACCCTTATTTTGAAAATACGGAAAAAATAAAAAAAGACCTGCTTGAAAAAGGAAATCTATTTGGCGAAAATCAGTTTATAGATATAACAAAACAAACAAAAGACAGCCTGCAAAGTGATTCAATTGAAGCAATTACAACCGTTGATTTTATTGGCATTACCGCATCTACCAGAAAGGCGCAATTAACAAAAATATATTATTTCTATAAGCAAAATTTAGAAGAAATAATTAAAAAACTTAATGAAATTGATAAAATTACCGGAGAACTTGCTTCTGAATCTATGGTTGATTTGGCTTATCAATCAAAAAAAATAAAAGTATATAACAGCCTTTTTGCCTTATTTATCATTTTAGTAGTTGCCTTTATCCTATATAACTTTGGACAAACGGTTTCTGAACCTTTGAAAAAATTGGAACAGATGGTTTTGGAGCTTTCCAAAGGAGCACTTCCTGAACATTTACACTTTAACCAACAAGATGAAATAGGTTCAATGGCATTGGCATTAAACAAATTAGTGGACGGGCTGAAACGAACATCACTTTTTGCCATTGAAATGGGTAAAGGGAACTATTCGGGCAATTACAAACCTTTGAGTGAGCAAGATGTTTTGGGAAATGCACTGTTGGATATGCACAAAAGTTTACAAATTGCTCGTGAGGAAGAAGAAAAAAGAAAGTTAGAAGACCAACAACGTAGATGGACAACTGAAGGCTTAGCACAATTTGGTGAAATCCTGCGAAGACATACGGAAAATATTAAATTACTATCGAAAGATATTATTAGCAGCTTAATAAAATACCTGAATGCAAACCAAGGCGGAATATTTATTTTAAACGATACTGATGAAAACGATATCTATTTAGAATTAATAGCTGCTTATGCCTATAATCGTGAAAAGTTTATCTATAAAAGAGTTAATTTAGGCGAAGGCTTAGTGGGTGGTGTTGCTGTTGAAAAATATACAATTTATCTTACCGAATTGCCCGAAGAATATATTGAAATAGAATCGGGTTTGGGCGGAGCTAATCCCAAAAGTTTATTAATTGTTCCTTTAAAACTGGAAAATCAAGTACTTGGAGTAATTGAAATAGCCTCTTTCCATGAGTTTAAACCTTACGAGATTGAATTGGTAGAAAAAATTGGTGAAAGTATAGCCTCTACCCTATCTACGGCTAAAATTAATACCCGAACAGCCGAATTATTGGAGCAGTCTAAAATTTCGGAGCAAGAAATGCAAGCGCAAGAAGCCCAAATGCGTCAGCAAATTGAGGAAGTTAAACGTGAGCTGGAACAAGTTTTATCGCGCGAAATAGAACTTAAAGAAGAGGTAGAAGAACTTGAAAATATGCGCATTAACTTTATTGACCGTGACAAACGGCAACGTGCAAAAATTCAAGAACTTACAAAAGTACTCAATAAAAAATCGGAAGAATTGGAGGTAATAAGTACACAGTTTGAACGATCATTTGAGTGGAATATTGATCCGGTAGTTCAGTTTGACGAAGCAAGAAAAATTATTATGTTTAACCCTGCTGCCGAACAATTATGGGGATACTCAAAATCAGAAGTGCTCGGAAGAAATATGTATGAGCTAAGCTCTGAAAAAATGGCAAGAGATTTTGAAGAACGAATTGCTTTATACTTCAAAACCGGCAGAAATGACTTGATAAATTCTATTATTGATGCTACTATTACCGATAAAGAAGGAAAAGAAATTCCAGTAAAACTTTCCATGTCGGAAATTAATTATAAAGGTACGCGAAGAATTGTAATGTTTGTTCGTAGCATCGGTAAATTAATAAGTTTAGAAACTGAATTGGAAAGTGTGAAAGAAAAATTGACCTATATGGAGTTTGATTTCACTACTAAAATTAATGCTTTGGAGAACTTTATCAAAGAAAACAATATGGAAGTGCCCAAAGATCTTGAAAAAAGAACAGAACTCATTAAATGGAACGAGAATTATTCTATTGATTTGAATATTATCGACCAACAACATAAAAAATGGATTGATTTTATCAATATTTTGTACTTATCCTTTAAAAACGAAGCATCAATTAACGAAATCAACGAAAATATTTTAAAATTACTCGATTATACAGATTATCACTTTGGCTTTGAAGAAAAATACCTTGAAGATTTTAAGTGCGGTAATTTTGAAGCTCATAAGTATGAACATGAACAATTTATTTCTAAAATAAAGAAATACCAAGCTATGATCGAAAATGGCGAGTACAATGCTGTTTATGCGCTAATTGTTTATTTGAACGGATGGGTACTTAATCATATACAGAATGATGATAAAGATTATGTGGATTGCTTTAAATTAAACGGTTTATCTTAATTAGAGTTCGTCTATTAAGTCAGAATATTTTTGTTTACGCCTATTCAGGGCTTTCGCAACACATTGATTTACAACCCTGTGAAAAACATAAGGCTATTGCTTATTGCCCACTTTGAGGCTTTTGGTAAAAAACAAATGCTTGGTTTAAAAACCAAGCATTTGTTTTTTTAATCACGCTCTCGACCAAAGCCGCGACCATAACCACCTCCGCCACTATGACGGTGTCTTCCGTATCCTCTTCCTCTGCCAAAACTGCTTTCGCGTTCAGCATTTTTTTCTTTGCAAGGACCATTACCGCGTCCTGTGCGCGGACCATTTCCGTTTGGTCCGGTTCCATCTCTGTTTGGCATAATTGAAATTATTTAAATTAATGATTTATAAATTCATTTACAGCCTTTTCAATATTTCTTTCTTTTGCTTTATAGATTTTTATATTCGCATTTTTTAAATCTTGTACAAAATGTTTCCCTACTTTATTGACTAAAATATAAGAACAATCGCTCAAAACTTCCATGACTTCGGCATGAGTATGTTCACCATGTTCATGATCTTCACCATGCTCATGGTGCTTGTGCGGATTTAATCGAAACTCAAGTTTTTTTGCTAATTTATTTTCAATTTCATAAATAACAAATCCTTTTGCTCTTCCTGTTCTATCTGTTAATGAATCTTCATCATTTGTTGGTATCGCAATATTAAATTTTTCCATATGTTTCTTTTTGTTTAAAAAATCTCCTACAAATATAACGAACATATGTTCATTATCAAAATACTTGCAAAATTTATTTGTTAAAAATTCTTAAATTTTAATAAAAACAAAAAAAATAGGTATTTTTGCACGAAATATTAAAGGTAAATATTAATTAATCAAAGAATTAGAATATGGTAGAGTTAAACAGTGTAGTAACACAAGTAATACAAGTTTCGCCAATCATGAAAATTATCAGAATTAAGCCGGTTGGCTGGGAACTTCCCCCTTTTGAGTCGGGACAATTTGTTGCATTAGGTTTACCTGCATCTGCACCGCGATGCCCTGAAGCAACCGAAGAGCATACAAAACAAGAAGACCCGGATAAATTAATTAAACGTGCATATTCTATTGCGTCTTCATCAACAGTAGATTATATTGAGTTC
The DNA here is from genome assembly GCA_021647685.1 of Bacteroidales bacterium. GTDB lineage: Bacteria > Bacteroidota > Bacteroidia > Bacteroidales > NBLH01 > NBLH01. The sequence continues at coordinate 10,283 of JAKIUH010000008.1, read as the reverse complement.
TATATTACTTTAGTACATTCCGGCTCATTAACTCCACGAATTTTTGCTTTAAATATTGGCGATAAAGTATGGTTGGGCAAAAAGGCAGTAGGAATGTTTACTCTATCAGAAATTGCGAATGACCAAAATGTAATTTTAATTGCCACAGGAACAGGTGTTGCTCCTTATATGAGTATGTTGCGTTCCAATGCATTGGTACGTACCGGCAAAATAATGGTTATCCACGGTGCTGCCAATAGTTGGGATTTGGGTTACTCATCCGAATTAACACTCTTGGAAACTATGTTCCCAAATTTTGATTATTATCCGACAATTACCGAACCCGATAAAGAACCGGCAGGCTGGTCAGGCGATACTCGTTTTATTGAAGCCATTTGGAAAGATGGCATTGTAGAAAAAAAATGGGGTTTTAAACCGGCACCCGAAAACACTCATGTCTTTCTTTGCGGAAATCCAATTATGGTAAAAGGTATGAAAGAAGAACTTGAAAAAGTTGGATTTACTGAACATAAACGTAAATCACCCGGACAAATTCATATTGAAGAATTTTAATTAACTTAAAAAGCCTGCATTTGCTACAAATACAGGCTTTTTTCATGCTTTAGCAGAGCTAATTTTCCTTTTCAAAATAGATTTGATAATAATTCATTCCTTTTGTCGGGTCATAACCTTTAATTATTCGTTGACGGTCGCCATGAATATAAATATGAAAATTTTTATCTAATTTTAATACACTTTTAAACTGTGCACGGCTTTTTTTAACAGCAGTTTCTGATATTCCAAAATTATCTAGAATTTCCAAATCATTTTCTTCGGCTACTTTTTCTTTATATTCCTCAAAAGCCTTTATCACCTCATCATTTTCAATCACATTTTGCTCAAAGTCCTGAATATCAAACTCTTCTTTTTCTTTAAAATATTCAGCAGTTTTATTAAGCATTTCAATTTGGTCAGCGCGCTCAACCCCATTGCTCTGATTATAAACATCTTTAACGAAACCTTTGCAGATACCAATATAATTAGCCGTCTGATAATAGTCATCTTTACGTTTCTCTATGGCTAAAAAATCATCTTTCCAATAATGAGCCTCTTTTGATTTACCGGATACATCAATTATTGCCACTTTGTAGCCGCTTTCTTCTTCGGTATTAAATATAAGGCAGGCTTTATCTATCTTGTTGATATTGATACCGGTATCATGATTTAATTGAATATTATTATCCTGTGAATATACTTTTAAAAAGGCCTGTTTGGTTTCCGATTTAAAAATACCAAGTGCATCTACTACTTCATCTTCAATAATACAGTTACGAAATAAACCAACATAAAGCTCTCCCGATTTAATCTTTGGATGATAAGATTGCTCATATAAATGGTAAGCAATTTTTTTGGATTCATCTACTAGTTCATTTTCGTTTTCAAAAATGATTTTTGCCGATTGAAAAATTTTATTCTCGGGCAAAGATTCTTCGGCAAATTGATAAAAAACACCCTCTTTAAACGAATTAAAGAAATAGCTGACGAGCACATCTTTAAGTGATTCGTCAATATTTACTTCTTCTTCCGAAAGGAGTAATTCTTCATTTTGACTTTTGTTACCCGTCTTGTGAACAATTAAATGTTCGAGTTCTGATTCTTCAAAATAAAACATGTGCATTAAATATTATTTCCGGCTACAAAAATAGGGTGTAATCTGTTTATAAAAAAACATGATTGCACCCTAAATAAAAAATCTTTTCAGTTTATCAGCGGTTATAGCTATTGTATCCTCTTCTGTTATCGTTCTCCGTTTTTGCTCTTGCCTGATTCACTTTCATGTTCCGACCTTTTAAATCGGTATCATTCAGTTCATCAATTGCGCGCTGTGCTTCTTCGTCGTTAGGCATATCCACAAAACCAAAGCCTTTGCTTCTGCCTGAGAATTTGTCTGTAATAATTTTTACACTTTCAACGTCTCCATATTCTGAAAAAACATTTTTTAAATCATCTTCACTGAGACCATAATGAAGATTACCAACATAAATATTCATAATAAAGTAAAAAAAGATTAATAAAACATAAAGGTACGTTAAAATTTAATATGTTAATTAATTAATCCCAATTTTTTACAAGAAGACTTCTTTTTATTCATGTATTTAGCTAATAATAAACGTTGTATGATAAAATTAATCTGGGCACTTAAAGGTAAAATACCTCTGTATTCAGTATGTGCCGGAGTATTGCTTTTTTAAAAGTTTATAATTGCTCTATATAGACTTGAGATACAAATTAATAACCAAAGTCCTTTAATTTCTTACGCTCTTTCAATACAGCAGCTTCGATAAGCATTAAACTTTTTTTATTAGCATCCATTTTAGCACGAATACCTACCGGTAAAGTAATTTTATTCCGTACATGACCAAAGGGCATTCCGTAAAAGCACGGAATATTTAATCCGGCAAAACGATCGATAAGTACTTGTTTTAAAGTAAAAGATTCTTCACTTTCATCATTATCTATATCACAACTTTTAAAAATTCCTAAAACTATTCCTGCTGCTTTAGACAGGTTTGTAGCCATTAAAAGGTGTGTTATCATACGGTCTATGCGATAAGGTTTTTCATGAACTTCTTCCAAAAAAACAATTTTGTTTTCAAAATCAGGTTCATACTCTGTACCTATCAATGTTTCCAGCATTACTAAATTTCCACCAGCTAATATACCTTCCGCAGCACCTTGTGTTATGGTGTACTGGTCAAATTCTGTATCATTTTCCGTGTTTTCTTGGCGTTTGTTTGAATATTTAAACTGTTTTTTACCTTTCATTAGCACTTTTTCAAATGATTTTACCGTAAAATCATTAAAACTGGATATTGCCACCGGACCATGAAAAGCTACTAAACCTATTTTTTTATAAAATGCATTAATCAGTGAGGTAATATCACTATATCCGATTAAGGCTTTGGGGTTTTGTTTTATAATTTCAAAATCCAATAAATCGAGTATTCGATTTGAACCATATCCGCCGCGTACACAAAGTATGGCATCTACATCAGGATTAGTAAACATATGCATTAAATCATCAGCTCGTTGCCGGTCAGTGCCCGCAAAATATCCGTAGCGATATAAAACAGCATCCGTATGATAGGTTTTAAAGCCTAACTCTTCAAGTGTTGCCACTGCATCGCTTAGCTCCTCTTGAGTAATATATCCGCCTGGAGCTGTTAATCCAAGCGTATCTCCTTTTTTCAAAGATTTAGCTAAAATTCTTTCAAGAAATAAGTTTGAAGTTTGTTCGCTTTGGGCTAATAAATTTTCTGCCGAAGCAAAAGTGCCCATAACAGAAACTAAAGCAGCTGTTTTTAAAAAAAATCTTCGATTATATTGCATAATAATTTATCTTTGATAAAACCTTAAATTCTACTACAAACATAGTCTGCGGGTTTAAAGTAAAACAAATTTATTTAATTTGTATGATAAAATACAAATAAAAATCAAAAATATTGCTATGATTAAAATATACTTTGCAGGTTCAATTAGCGGAGGAAGAGCAGATGTTGCTTTATATAAAGAACTGATTGATTATCTGAAAAATTACGGAAAAGTACTTACCGAGTTTATCGGTGATACCGAACTATCTGCTGCCGGAGAGGATAAACTCTCGGACGAAGAAATTCATAACCGGGATATTGAATGGCTTTTTGAAGCGGATATTTTAGTGGCCGAAGTTTCAACACCAAGTTTGGGTGTTGGTTACGAAATTGGCAGAGCATTTGAAAAAGGGAAAAAAATATTATGCCTTTATCGCCATCAAGAAGGGAAACGTCTTTCTGCCATGATTGCCGGAAATAATACAATTTTTACGGCAAGATACCATGATTTAAAAGAGGCAAAAACAATTATTAACCGGTTTTTAAGAAAATAATGCTTTGTTTAACTTGAAAATCAGGGTTAATTAGAATTTAAGAGACTTTAATTATTCAGAGCTTGTTCCAAAGTCTTTTAGCTTGTTCTTGTGTAAATTTTAATATTTCTTTTTCGTTTACATTTTGTAATACACGATTTTTTACAATTAATTTTCCATTTGAAATTACATGTTGCACATGTTCTTCTCGAAAACCAAACAAAAAATGTCCTAAAAAGTTATCTTTATGAATGGGTGTTGGGCTTGGGTAGTTTAGAATTACCAGATTATTTTCTTCATCACCTTCAAAATTATTTATTTGTAGGTATTGATGTACTTTTCTGAAGCGCCCATAAGCCGAAACAAAATCAATATTATCCAAAGCCTGACCGGCAAAAAATGCAGTTTGTGCACTTCGTAACATATCACTGTGCATTCCGTCTGTACCTAACATTATGTTGTTGTTAAGCCCTTGAGCATTAAAAAATCCAACATTATTATTCAGATTGCTTTCGGGGTTTTGCACAATAAAAGCTTTGCTTTTGTTTAAAATCGCACGTTCATTATCGTTAAGGTGCAAGCAATGCGCGAGTATGGTTTTTGACGAATTTAGTACCCCATAATCATTTAGTCGTTCAACTACTCTTTTTCCGTAATTATCTTCACAATGCTTTTGATCATAAAGGTCTTCGGCTACATGTATGTGAAATCCTGATTTGTATTTATGCATTAAATCGGCAGCTTTTTTCATACGCTCATTACCTACGGTAAATGAAGCATGCAAACCAACTAAGCCCTGATGGTTTAGCAAATAATGTTCTGTTTCGCTGAGTCCCTGTTCTGCTTTGTCCAAACCGTCACGGTCAGTAATTTCATAACACAGCAAATGATTTACTCCAACTTTATCAAAAGCATCAGCTATAGTTTCTAATGAACCTTCAATACAGTTTGGCGAAGCATGATGATCAATCACAAAAGTATTGCCTGATTTTGCACAGGCAATGGCAGTAGCCATAGCACTTGCTTTAATCATATCTTTATCCAAAGCTTTATCAATATTCCACCAAATATATTTTAGGATTTCATAAAAGTTTTTAGGATTTTTTTTGGGTGCAGGCATACCGCGAGCTAAAGCCGAATAAACATGATGATGCCCCACTGCAAAAGATTTAGTAACTAATTTACCGGAACAATCAATTATTTCATCAGCATTTGTAATTTTATTTGTAAACAAAACAGGATTAGTTTCATCTTCATTCACTAAAATATCGGTAAATTGAAAATCCAATGTTTTCCAATCAATAAATGTAGCGTTTTTTAATAATATACTCATAATTTAATCTTCCTCTTTAATTTCAAATTGTAAATCTATTTCGCATTCATTTGCATCAACTATGGTAACATAATAATAGCCTTTTCTTAAATTTTTTCGTTCAGTAGTATTTTGTTTATTTTCCCAAAACACATTATACGGTTTTGTTCCACCTGTAACTGTTAAGGTAATTGAGCCGTTTGCTTCTCCTTTTTTTGTATTAATAACATTTGCTTTTACTTCTAATTTTGCGGGTTCATTCAGTTTTATTATTTCAATTTTTTCGCAGCCCAATTTATCACTTAACTTGAGTGTATATTTTCCGGCACTTAAACCTATTAAATTTTGAGCATGTTCTCCGCTTGACCAGTCGTAATCATAGGGAGGAATACCACCACTGACCGATGTGTATATTGAACCCGATTTTTGTCCGTAACATAAGGGGTCTATTTTTTCCACATTAATTCTAAGCGGTTCTTTTGGTTCTGTGAGTATGATTTCTCTTTTTGCTGTGCAATTATTTTTATCACTTACTGTAACTAAATATTTTCCGGCTTTTAATCCGGTAAGTTCCTTGTTTGTGTTTTTATTTGCCCATAAAACTGAATATCCAGGCGTTCCTCCTTCTATGATTAGTTTTATTTTTCCTGAATTTCCACCATGACAGATTATATCTGTCTTTTCAAAATCGATAAACAGAGCCTTTTTAGGAGCTTTAATTTCAATTGTATCGTTTACGACGCATTTATTTTTATCCGTAATAATCACAGAATAAATTCCACCCGGTAATTTCTTTAAGTTTTTTTTATCGCTTCCGTTTGACCAGTTGAATATATAGGGTTTTGTTCCTCCGCTAACATTAAGATTAATCGTACCATTATTTAATCCATAGCAGCTAACATCAGTTTTATTATGCTGTACATTTAATGGTTTTTCAGGTTGAGGAATAAAAATTCTTTCTGCTTGTACACATTCATTTGCATCGATTACTTTTACATTATAATATCCCGAAGGGATATCACGTAAAGATTTTCCACGCGTACTATCCGGTAAAAGGTAAATATATCCGGGTTTCCCACCTTGTGCCGACAATTTAAAAGAACCGTCACTTCCTCCATAACAGTTTACAGGTTTTATTTCAGAATTAAGTTTTAATGCGCTTTGAGGCTGTTTTACAGCAGCTTCTGCATGATAAGAGCACCCGTGCGCATCGGTAATTAAAACACTATATGCTCCTGCCGGTAAATTTTCAGCAGCATAGGTGGTATCACCGTTTGACCATAAAAAGTGGTATGGCGGAGTGCCTCCTTTACAAACAGCAAGTAATCGCCCATCGCTGCCCTTAAAGCATGAAACATGTTCTTTCTCAATAATAGCACGCAACTTCATTGCAGGTTGTGTTATTACAACGCTGTCTTTTACAATACAAGCTCCTGCGTCTTTTATCCAAACAGTATAAGTTCCCGGTCTTAAATTACTCATTTTAAAATCAGTTGAGTCATTAGACCACACAAAATCATAAGGCTCTTGCCCCCCGTTAATATTTAAAGAAACAGCACCATCATTAGCACCATAACAACTAACATTTTTTATATCAAAAACTGCATTTAAAGCAACTAAAGGCTCGGTAAGCGTGTATGCTCCTGAAATTTTCCTGCCTTTATTATCGATTACGGTTACATTATAAGTTCCAGCCCGTAAATTATCTAAATCTTGCGTAGTATCACCTGTTGACCACTCATAGGTATAATCGGGAATCCCTCCTTGCACACTTAAATCAATAGAACCATTGTTTCCACCTTTGCAACTTACGTGTTTTGCACTAAATGACAAACGCATTGGCGAATCGTATTGATAGCGAATTTCTTCAATATAATCTTTTTTGTTTACATAAACCTCTGCTAAAGGCATTGAGTTATCAGCAAAATACCATCGATATACAACAAAGCGCTTATCTAATGAATATTCAGGAGCCGGTGTCCAACCAAAAACAGAATATTTATACCCGCGCACTTGTTTGTGTACAAAAAGAACTTCACGCAGGGTATAAAATCTGCCAAGTGGAGTTTTCAAATAAGCTTCTGCATCAATTCTGCCTTCGTATTCATAAACAATATCGGCTCTAATTGAGTCGGTACCCGGCTTATAGTAATAAGGAGCAACAAATTTGCTTCCTGTATTATCCGAATATATTTTATTGATGTTTTTTTCATCGTTTAAAAAAATTAAACTATCCTCAAAGCGCAGTAAAACTGGAATATTTGTCTCCATAAAATCACCAATCAAACCAACATGATACACTTTGGAAGAGTCCATACATAAATAATCTATTTTTAAAGGATTTGTAACAATGGCAAGTTGTGCATCAGGAAAACGCTTTCCGTATTTTGTTTTTTCCGGCAGCATTAAACGCAGTGTATCAAAACTTTCGGGAGCAAATCCGGAAATATCCCAATTTTCGCGACCTAAATCATTAAGCCTTATTTTTTTTTCAGGGTATAATTTAACTTTAGCATAGATAAAATTAGTACCCGCTTTCGGAAAATTGCTACTTCCAAGCTTTATCTGTGTCAAAGCAGTAAAAACAAAGCTTGGTTGCACAATAAAACATAAAATCAAGGCAATTTTTAATGATAAATGAATATTTTTCAAATTTAAAACCAAATTTATGTAATTTTGTCAATAATTAATACGGATAATTACAGTTTCCGAAAAATAACAAAAATAAGCTAATTATGGAAAAAACAAGACTTAAAAAGGTGGAACGTTTACTTCAAAAAGAGCTGGGTACTATCTTTCAACGAAATACTTTTTCTGAACAAAAAAATGTTTTAGTCTCGGTAACGGTTATTCGCGTAAGTACTGATTTATCGGTAGCACGAATATATTTAAGCGTTTTTCCATCTTCAAATGCCGAAGAAGTCCTAAAAAATATTATCGAAAATACCGGAAAAATCAAATATGAGTTAGGTACAAAAGTACGTAATCAGTTACGCAAAATTCCTGATTTAAAGTTTTTTATTGATGATTCTTTAGACTATGCCAACAAAATTGATGAACTTTTAAAATAAAAAATTGAATTTATCATTATTCATAGCAAAGCGGTATTTTTTTTCAAGCAAAAAGCAAAACTTAATTAATTGGATATCGGGAATTTCGGTTTTTGGGGTGAGTATTTTTACCATGTCAATGATTGTTATTTTATCGGTAATGAATGGTTTAAGCAGCATTGTTGAAAGTTTATACAGCAGTTTTGACCCTGAATTGAAAATCACCCCAAGCAGTGGTAAGTTTTTTTCGGAATATGAATTAGGAAATCGCCTTGACAGTATAAAAGGAATTGCATATTACACAAAAGTACTGGAAGAAAATGTACTTCTGGACTTTAGCGACAGACAAACCATTGGAAAATTAAAAGGAGTATCTGACAACTTTAAATATACCAGCGGAATTGACAGTATGATTGTGAGCGGTGAGTACAAACTAAAAAACAAATATACTCCTTTTGCATTGCTTGATTGGAGCTTGGCAAATACACTTACGGTAAATTTGAATTTGGTTCGTCCGGTAAAAATATGGTTGCCCCGCCGCAACGCAAAGCCCGGAATTATGATGAATAAAGTATTTAATATTCGTTCAATTTTTCCGATTGGGATTTTTTCAATGATGCAAGATGATAATACAACGGGTTTAATTATCGTACCTCTTGAATTTGCCCAAGAACTAATGGAGAATAATGATTTATTAAGTGCTGTTGAAATTAAACTTGATAATAAAGCTCAAATTGAAGATATTCAAAAACAAATTCAAAAGATACTTGGTGATAAATTCATAGTAAAAACCCGCTTTCAACAGCATGAGTTTTTATATAAAGTGATGAAATCTGAAAAATGGGCTATTTTTTTGATATTTTCTTTTATTTTAATCATCGCTTCTTTTAATTTAACGGGTTCACTTACTATGTTAATCATTGATAAAAAGAAAGATATATTTACTTTGCAACATTTGGGTGCCGAAAAATCATTAATTCGCAAAATTTTTCTTTTTGAAGGTTGGATGATTGCATTTATCGGTGCACTTATCGGTTTGGTTTTAGGTTTTGTGATTTGTTGGTTACAAGATACTGTTGGTTTAGTTGAACTTCCACAAGCATTTATAGTACAATACTATCCCGTAGAGATGAAAGTTAGTGATTTTGTATCCGTATTTATCGTAGTATTGTTAATTGGTTTGATTGCATCCTATTTTCCGGTGCGTTTTTTAACAAAAAAACATTTTAAAATTTAAGTTTTAGTATATATGCGTCAGGAATTATTTTACCTCAGGTTTCTATTAAGCAAAATTTCAAGATTAAAAACAGAAAAAATATGAAAGGAATTTTAAATAAAATGCAAAGCAAACTTAAAAAACCCGTAGAATATATTTTACCCCTTGGTGATGAACTTATCGAAATGAATAAACTAATCGGCAAAGAACTCAAATTTGAATTTGCAGGAGCAATTTACTGTAAATCATGCGGGAAAAAAACAAATAAATCGTTCAGTCAAGGCTTTTGCTATTCTTGTTTTTTAACAGCCCCCGAAGCTGCCGAGTGTATTATGAAACCGGAACTTTGTCGTGCACACGAAGGTATTGCACGTGATATGGAATGGTCTAAAAAAAACTGCTTAACCGACCATTACGTATATCTTGCCGTTTCCAGCGGATTAAAAGTAGGAGTAACACGCAGCTCACAAATCCCAACCCGCTGGATTGACCAAGGTGCAGTAAAAGCCATTAAATTAGCGGTAACCCCTAACCGTCATACTGCAGGTGTAATAGAAGTAGCCTTAAAACCCTATTTAAGTGATAAAACAAGTTGGCAAAAAATGCTTAAAAATGATTATCCTAAAAATATAGATTTAGAAGAAGAAAAACAAAAAGCTTGGGAATTATTAGATGAGGAATTACAAGAATATATTACCGAAGATGATGAAATTACCGAAATCAGTTACCCGGTTGAACAATATCCCGTAAAGGTAAAAAGCATAAATTTTGATAAAACCCGTGAGTTTAAAGGAAAGCTAATAGGGATAAAAGGGCAATACC
>JAKIUH010000370.1 GCA_021647685.1 Bacteroidales bacterium | reverse complement strand
GACTTGCGAATATATGGTGCTATAATTAGAACTTAGCCATCAAAAACAATAAAGTAATTGAAAACATAATGAAACGATTTACAAACCCTAAAAATCTAGATACTAAAGCATTGTATCAGATGCCCAAAATAAAAACACTGTATTTGCATGGCTTGGAAAGTAATCCTTTGCCGGAGAAAAATGCAATAATGGAACAAGCAGGTATGAAGCTGTCTGCTCCAAAATTAAATTATTATGAAAATAAAAGTGTTTATTCCGAAATGAAAGAGCTTATCAAAGAAAATGAGATTGAATTTATTGTAGGAAGTTCTTTTGGAGGGATGTTGGCTTATTGGTTGGGCGAAGATTTAGGGATTCCTGTTTTGCTTTTTAACCCTGCGGTAATCAAAAAATATGACTTTTTTGAATATCCTCAAATTAACGATTTTTCATGCCCTCTACGCATGATTGTTATTGGTGAGAAAGATGATGTGATTAACCCGCAAGAAAATAAGTCTTTTTTTATGAAAAAAGAACGTAAAGGTCTGAATCAAAAAATACTTACCTGCAACTGGTTAGGACACTCTATTGATTTTCAAACTTTTGATGAAATGATTTTTTGGGCGGTAAAAAATTATGGTATTTGGAAACTTTTGAATATGAACATAGGCTGATTGGTAAAAGTCATCAGATGAATAATTCATCGGATGACTGTAGAAATAAATTCACTATTTTTTCCAAAAATAAGGAGTAAAAATAATCATAACCGTAAACAACTCTAAACGCCCTAACATCATTAAAAAAGAAAGAAACCATTTACCCGCATCAGGTATGTGTGCAAAATTATCCATTGGACCCACAGAGCCGATACCGGGACCAATATTACCCAAAGAAGCAATTACCGAGCCCATTGCAGAATCAATATCCAAACCCATACTTGCCATAACAATAGAGCCGGCTACAAAAATCAAAAGATAAAAAACAATAAATGCCAGTACATTAGTAATTATTTTCGGATCAACCGCTTTATGGTTTAAACGAACCGGTATTATGGCATTTGGGTGTAATAAACGTTTAAATTCTTGAAAACTGTTTTTAAATAATAAAACAATACGGACAATTTTAATCCCGCCGCCTGTAGAACCGGCAGAACCACCAAAAAACATAATGGAAAAAGCTAATATAGCTGCTAATGAGCCCCAACTTAAATAATCTGCTGTTACATAACCTGTTGTTGTAATTAAGGAGACTACTTGGAAAAGTGCATCACGAAAAGATTTTTCAAAAGAATCACCGGTATCTTGAAAAACAATAATCGCAGTGATAGCAATGGTAAATACCGCAATAATTCCCAAATAATACCTAAACTCTTCATTACCGATAACTTTATAAAACTTCCTTTTCAACGCAAAATAAGACAGAGAAAAATTCACACCGGCAATAATCATAAATACAATGATTACGTATTGAATAAAGGGCGAATCATAATAGGCAATACTTGCTTGTTTTGTCGAATAACCACCTGTAGCCATTGTAGTAAATGAATGGTTTACCGCATCAAACAAATTCATACCTCCTATCCAGAGCAAGATGATTTCAACCATAGTAAACAAAACATAAATTCCCCAAAGCCTTTGAGCTGTTTGTTTTACTCGCGGATGTAATTTGTCGGCAGTAGGACCGGGAACTTCTGCTACAAATAGTTCCATACCGGCAATTCCCAGCATCGGCAAAATTGCCAGCGACATAACAATCATTCCCATACCGCCCATCCATTGAATAATACTGCGCCAAAACAGTAAACCTTTGGGTAAAATCTCTATATCATTTAAGATGGATGCTCCGGTAGTCGTAAATCCGGACATGGTTTCAAAAAACGCATCGGTATATGAAGGTACATGTCCACTTAAAACAAAAGGTAAAGCTCCGAAAAAAGAAAAAACTACCCAAACCAAGCTTACAATCAAGTAACCTTCCTTTTTTCCCATTTCTTTAGACCATTTAGCCGTAAAAAGCCAAGCTGATACGCCTATAATTCCCGTAATAAAAAAGGGAATAAGCAAAGGTAAAAGTTCCTCTCCATAAATTAATGATACAAACGATGATATTAAAAGAAAAAGTGATTCGATTAATAAGAGTAAACCCAGAACCCGAAATATTATTTTAAAATTAATCATAATTCATTTGTAAAATAAACTACTTGCGCTGTTTAAAAATAGCATTTACTTTTTTAATAGCTTCGGGCAAAGCAAATACAATCACTCTATCGTTAGGCTTAAATGTAGTATCACCTTTAGCAATAAAGCTGATATTGCCTCTGATTACACCTCCAATAATCGCATCTTTTGGAAATTTAAGGTTTTTTAAACTATTTTTTAAAATGCTGCTCCCTTCATGAACAATAAATTCAAGCACTTCGGCATCTGTTGTTGATAAACATTGAACAGATGAAACATCGGCACTCATGGTATGACTAAAAATATGACTGGCAGCAATTAATTTTTTATTAATTACCGAGTCAATACCCATATTTTCGGCAATTTGAATAAAGTCAATATTTTCTATCTCGGCAATGGTCTTCTTCACACCAAATTTTTTAGCAATGGTACAAGTTAAAATATTGGTCTCTGAATTTCCTGTAACTGAAATAAAGGCATCCATATTTTTAATTCCTTCTTCAACTAAAACATCAATATCAGTACCGTCAGCATTTACAACCAATGTTTTATCCAAAAAATCAGCTAATTCAAAACTTTTATCTTTATCAACTTCCAAAAGTTTAACATTAAATTTTCCTTCCAGAGCTTTCGCCGTTTTCCTTCCTATCCGTGAACCACCGAGTATCATAACATTTCTAATCGGAAAATGTACTTTACCAATATAATTCATTAAATGTTCAATACCTTCTTTGCTGGTAACAATATAAACAAGGTCACCCAACATAAAACGGTCATTGCCATGAGGAATTATTGTTTCAGAGTTTCGGCTGATGGCAACGGTTCTGTAATCATAGGGTTCATTATCTTGTGCAGCTTCTAATAAAGTTTTTCCAACAATTGTAGAGTTAATATCTAATTTTAGAACATATAACGAAAGATGACCCGAGCTAAAATCAAATTTTTTGCTAGTACCGGATAATTGCAACATAGAAACAACTTCTTCACTGGCTAATATCTCAGGATAAATTAAGGAATCAATACCCATTTCACGAATAAACCTTTGGTTTATAGGCTCTAAATATTCATGGTTATTAATACGCGCAATCGCTTTTTTTGCACCAAGTTTTTTGCCCAATACGGCAATCGTCATATTTACTTCTTCATATTCTGTAATGGCTATAATTAAATCAGCCCGGGCAACATCAGAATTTTTTAAAGTTTCTATAGAGGTAGCAGAACCTTTAACGGTTAAAAAATCAAAATGTGCATCAATGTTTTTTAATTTATTTTCATCAGAATCAATAATAATAATATCATGATCTACCCTATAAAGCATTTTTGCCAAATAGGTACCCACTTCACCGGCTCCCGCAATTATTATCTTCATTTTAGCTTATATAATCTTTCAGTAATGATTTTATCGTATTAACTTTTTCTTCCAAGAGCGATTTAGTTTTTGCTTCAACCAGTAATCTTAAATAAGGCTCTGTATTTGAGGGGCGAATATTAAACCACCAGTCTTTAAATTCAATACGGTAGCCATCAAAATCATACGATGCTACAGCTTGTTCAGCATCAATTAATGACTTTTTAACAAAATCCATAGCTTCTGCTTTCTTTTCTACCGTAAAATTAATTTCACCTGAATTATGATATTTTTTAATTTCTGCAATTAAATTCGATATATTTTTACCTTCATTCTTTAATTTTTTTAATACATGTAAAACAAACATGGTAGCTAATAAACCGGAATCAGAAAAATAAAAATTTCTAAAATAATAGTGCCCTGCAAGTTCTCCACCAAAAAGTCCGTCAATTTCTCTTAACTTACGCGATGCAAAAGCCCTGCCGACTTTCCACATATAGGGTTCTCCTCCCATTTTTTTAATATATTCCGATACGGATTTTGAAGTACGTATATCATGTATAACTTTGGGGTTATTAAGTTTTCCGTTTAAAAGAAAATAATGACTTAAAACCGCAATCATATAATCGGGTGGAATAAAGTTGCCTTTTTCATCAACAAACATAACCCTGTCAGCATCGCCATCAAAAATAATTCCTAGATCTGCTTTTTCTTTTTTAACTACTTTTTTTAAATCGGCAACATTACTTTCAATAAGTGGATTAGCATCATGATTTGGAAAAGTACCGTCTAATTCATCATACAAATATGTTGGATGGTCTCCAAAAAGGTCTTTTACTAACAAACCCGCCATTCCGTTTGAACAATCAATGGCTATTTTTAAGTCGGAAATATCCGGTAAATATCTTTTTAAAAATACTACATAACTGTC
>JAKIUH010000369.1 GCA_021647685.1 Bacteroidales bacterium | reverse complement strand
TAAAGGAACTGAAAATAAAAAAGAACAAGATAAGATTATCCGTAACATAACAGGAAACAATTTGCATTGGGGATTATCTGCAGCCGGTTATCTCGACCCTAAAATTTTTCGATTTTTTCATAAACACGGAATTTCTCTGAACAGCGGATTCGGAATGACAGAAGCAACAGGCGGAATTACAATGACCCCTTCAGATGATTATACAGACAATTCAACCGGAATTCCTCTGCCCGGAATACAAACTCGTTTAAAGGAAAACGGAGAACTTGAAATCAAAGGACATTATATTGCAAAATATCTTGAAGATGCAGGTCCCGATGATATCATTCCCTACCCCGACCAAGAAGAATATTGGTTGTCAACAGGCGATATTTTTAAAATAGACAAAAACGGGCATCACGAAATAATTGACAGAGTTAAAGACATTTATAAAAACAATAAAGGGCAAACGGTTGCACCTTTAAAAGTTGAAAAAAAGTTTACGGGTGTTCCAGGAATAAAGCAAACTTTTTTAGTAGGAGACGGAAAGCTGTACAATGTTTTGTTAATCGTACCGGACAAAGAAGATCCTGTTTATAAGATATCTCAAAAAAACGATAATTTAAACGAATATTTTCATCAAATTGTAATGCATGCCAATAAAGATGTTGCCCGTTATGAGCGTGTTGTAAATTTCACCATACTTGACAGAGAGTTTTCTGCCGAAAAGGGTGAGCTTACACCCAAGGGTTCTTTTAACAGGAAAATTATTGAACAAAATTTTAAAGAAATCATTGAAAAATTGTACATGACCAATCATGTGCGCCTGAAAATAAAAGAACTGACTATTGTTATCCCTCGATGGATTTATCGTGATATGGGAATTTTGGAAAACGATATTATTGTTGAGGAAAACTCATTGGTAAACCGGCAAAACAATAAAAAATTAACGATTAAACCTATCGGAGACAATAAATTCTTGATTGGTGATTTAATTTATCAAAGCACTGCTAAAACTATTGATATTGGAAGAATTGCGCGACAACCTAAATTATGGATAGGAAATCCTGAATTTATTGATTTTGCTCCGGTGAAGGAGGGTTGGGACTTGCCTTTAAAAACACTTTCCCAACAATTATGTCGCCCTAAAAAACTTACAAAGCAATATAAAAGTACAAAGTTTCCTAAATTAGTAGATATACACGATCAGCATTTGCATTTTATTAATAATTTGATATGCAGTGCGCTTTTTTGCGAAGGAGAAACTGCTTATCAGGCAACTACACAATTGGGACAAATGTTTGGCAGCTATGAGGAGCGTTTGGCTAATGTTGTACGCCGTCGTTTAGAGGCTCTTTCTTGTCATCATGAAGAAAAAATCAGGGTTTTGGCTTATCGTATTTTATTGGTAGAAGATCCGGATACCAATTTTAAAACTACTTTTCCGGCTTTCATTCAGTCCGGACTTTCTTTCCTTACCGAAGAATCGATTAATGAGATTGCTTTAAGTAATTTTGGTAAACAACATTTGGCTTCTTTGCGTAAACGACTTTATAATTACCGTACTCAATTAAAATGGCCTGCCGAAGAAAATGTACGAAAACAATTTGAAAACGTATTAAAATTGCTTTTTAATTTTGCCAGTCGCAATTTGGATTATTATATTTCCATACGTTCGGAATTGGCAAGTTGGATATTGCATCGTGACGAACCTGAACTTTCCAAACTTGCCGAAAAATACTTTTTTGAACTTTTTGATATTTTTGATAAACGCATTAAAACTGAAAGCCCGAAATTTACAAAATTTGACCTCGAATACCGTATTGTGTATGAAACAGGGATGACACAAACTGAAATTGACCGGTTAAGCCAGTTTTTTGCCGATACTATGTTCTTAAAAGAATCAGTTTTGTTGGCTTTTGGCGATGATGATTTTGATTTAAGTCAGGTTCCCAAAAGTGGAATATGGATTAGCCGTTTGATGTCGTTTTACGATTACCGGCATTATCGCGTAAGCATTAATACGATAAAAGGAAAACATTATGATTTGCATCTCGTGGTAAGTAAAGAAATGAAACCCGAACCTAAATATGAATCGCTTTATTGGTTGGCTGCCATTTCAGGTTATCCTTATGGACCGCGCACATTGCCTTCTTTGGGGTGTTCAAGATTGGCTCTTGGTATCCGGACCACTAAGTTTTTGGGTGATTTGACCGTTTGGGACAAAATAAGAGAATATTCTGATTTTGACAACTTTACAACAAAGAACATTAAACGAAATGCTTGGAAAAAAATGTTTATTGTTGCATTTTCAACTTTTTTCAGAGCATGGCATAATAGTGGCTATAAAATTATTCCCGGCTCAATTGCCCCGAATAATGTGGTGGTTCCTACAATGGATTTTAGAGAAACAGCCAGTATATTAACGCTAAGCGGATATAAAGAATACGACAACACCATTTCTTTAGTAGCGCCGATGGTGAAAAATTTCTATTGCAAAACGGCTGCTCATTATCCTTGGATAAAAAAAGAACTGAAAATTCGCTGGATTTTTGATGCTGCTTTTGAGGCTTTTGAAGAAGATGCTTACGCATTTTTCTACAATCTGAAAAAAGATATGGAAGAGAATCCGGTTATTTATGAAGAAGACCAAAATTTATTGGATGATTTGAATGATTATCTTGAAAAGATGGGAAAAAGGTATTATGTTCCGCTGGCTGTATTCAATGCTATTGACCGCTATATTGAATGGGAGAAAATTACGCCAAATGCCGGTTTAGATGCAAAAGAACAAACGCTGTTTGAGTTGATGGAACTGTATAAAATGGAACAGTTACCCGATGTAGCGCGTTATTATCTGTTCCGAATGACCTATTTTGCCAAAGCTAATGAGAAAATACAAGAAGTTTTTGACAGTTTATTACTCAGAATGGTAAAAAATGTGAAGATACAGCCCATGCAAATGATTGAACTTTCTGATTTGCAGAGTTTAATGGTTAATCCTGATGATAAAGCAATTTTTAGTAAAATGGTATTCCCGAAAATCCGGCAGGAGCAGAAATTGGATATTATGAAAGTCAAAGCTGCCAAAAAGGAACAAGTAATCATCCGCTCGGTGTTAACGGACAAAGAAGGAAACACCTATAATTTCAGAGAACCTTTAGAACCCAGCGAAGTAGCTACCCTGTATCAGTTGTTTTATCATGTAAATTATCCGAAAACCATTTCAAAAATGGATAAACATTTTGTAGTTACTGACAGCAATGAACGTGTAATCGGAGGATTATGCTATAAAATACTTGAAGATAATGTAGTATTGCTTGATGGAAGTGCAATTACCACCTCCCTACAAGGTAAAGGAATTGGTTCTGCTAGGGTGGAAGATTTTTTTACGCGTATGGCAAGTAAAGGTGTAAAAGTGGTAAAAGCACACTTTTTACTTGGTAATTATTATCTGAAACATAACTTTAAAGTCGATAAAAAATGGGGAGCACTGGTTCGTTATATCTAACTTTACTTCAAATCGTCCGGTAAAACATTTGTATGTTTACAGTTTTACTTCAAATCGTCCGGTAGGACATTTGAACGTTTATAGAAAAGATGTTTTGTATGCTTTGGTGGCTGTATAATTGCTGATTTGTCTATTTAGGGCTTGCTGAAAAGCTCAGATGTGCATCTATTTTAGGTTTTGTGAAGTGCAGATGTATAAAAATACTTCAAACTGAACAAAATACAAAAGAGGTGTGCAGCTGAGCAGCAAAAAACATTATGGCTTATAATAAAGTAAATGCATGTTTTTTCTGACATTGTGTTCAAAAACCTTGTATTTTAAAATAATAAAACAAACATAAAATGTTGAGTAGTAATACATTTAACGTTTTTCAGCAAGTCCTATTTATCCAAATATTCAATATCGGTCATAATATGGAAAAAATCAATATATTCTTTTGCGTTTGAAAAGCATTTTTTTGCATATTCAATATCTTTTGTTTTGAAATTTCCGGTATCGGTATAATCAAGTTTTAAACCCATTTCGTTAATACTTTTAATGATTACTTTAATGAGTTTCCCTTCATTAAAATAATACCGGTATTGATAATTTTCCCATTTGCCTATGGCTCTTCGGTAATAAAAAATTAAATTTTGATTTTCATCAAATAAATATTCAATATAATACTCCATTCCATCGGAAATATTATACCAAACATTTATTTTTGCAAGTGAATATTCCAAACCGTAAGGGGCTTCTTCAGGATTAGACTGAAAAGCCGTATATCGAAATTCTATTTTTGTTGTTTGTAAACCAATGGCTGCTTGCATTGTATTTAATTTCACACTGTGTGTTTGAAAACCGGCATCTTCTTCATTAACTTGCTTGTAGCGTTCTTTTATTTTTTCAATTTTTTCATTTTGGGCATTTAAGCTAAATGTGAAAAATAGAAAAAGGATGGAGATTTAGATAGGTT
>JAKIUH010000368.1 GCA_021647685.1 Bacteroidales bacterium | reverse complement strand
TTCCAAACCACAAACAGCACGTTTTGATGCTATATCCTTTAATATAGGAGATACTATATTTTTTGGAACAGGAAATTTTGGTCAAAAGCAGTTGGCACAGGATTTACAAATGTATGATCCGGTAAATAATACTTGGGACCATTTTGATAACGTTCCCACTACCTATCTGCCTGTATCGGGTGAGAGTGGTAGGGCTGCTTTTGCTGATGGTATTGGTTTTGCTTTAGTTTGGCAGAAAAAAAATGCTCCACAAGGTGAATATACACGTTCTATTTTTGTAGGATTGGCTGATTTCGAGGGCAGTGATTTAAGAGATTATAAATCAAATGTATTGAAAATTTTGGATTTGGAAGAGGGTAGTGTATGGAGAACATCCACAATTTCTTCCGGTGGAATTAGAAGTAGGGCTGTAGTATTTACAATAGGCTCCTATGCATATATTGGTACAGGTTCAAATAGTGCGCCTACAAATACTTGGATTGTATTTGACCCTGCTGCCGATTATGAAAAAGAACAGGCTTATGCTTGGCAAACTTTGTTGGCAAATAATCCTACAACACCACGTGTTGGAGCAATTGCTTTTTCGATTAACGGGAAAGGTTATTTTGGATTGGGGAAAGACCATAACGATAATGAAACCGGAACCTTTTTGAAAGATTTTTGGGAATTTACTCCTAATTCAGATAAACCTGCCGAAGGTTCTTGGGCTAAGAAAACCGATTTCCCGGGTGAACCTAGGGCTAATGCTGTTGCATTTGTAATTGGCTCACAAGGTTATGTAGGTTCCGGAGACAATATTGACGGTGATCCTGACGGAGGTACTTATACAGGTCAATTGTTTAGTGATTTTTATCGATACGACCCGTTTAATGACCGTTGGATTAAAATTAGAGATTATCATGAGCGCAAACCGGAAAATGCTGATGCAAACAGCTATGTTAAACCGGTAACCCGTGCATCAGGATTTAGCGGACAAACTTTTAATGTAGGTTATGTCGGTTTTGGTATTTGTCCGGATTCTACCAACCGTGCTCAAAAAGATATGTGGAGATACCAACCTTGGGAAACAGGAGCTAAATAAGAATTTACAAAAATAAAAACAGAATCAAATGAAGAAATATATTTTAATAGTGGCTATTTTATTCATCAGCCTGCAAAATTATGCACAAAAAAACGAATATCGTTACTTTTCCTTAAAGCTTGGTTATAGTCAAGGATTTAGCGGGCAGCCCGGTTTTAATCCTTATAAATATTTGAATACTCCTTATGGAGATATGCAATTAACACCTTCCGACTCCTATCTTGGATTTATTTCCGGTTTTTCCGGTTCACTCTATTATCATTTTGATTTTACCAATGATATGGCAGGGGTATATACCGGTATTGAATACAATAATTTTGGTGTTGCTGCAAAATATGAAACCGTAAACGGTGTTTATAGTGTTGTGGAACAACATCGTTTAAACTCTGTGGGTATTCCGCTTGGAGTAAAAATAGGAAAAAAGTTTTATGAAGATCAACGGTACTTTTTCTTAGGAGCTCAGTTTAATTATAATATCGGTATGAAATCGGTGCAAAAACCAAGCTGGCTAAATACACCTTCATCTACAAAATTAGACCCCAATGAATTTCAAAAAACATCTATGGGATTTTTTGCAGGCTTTAACTGGATGGTTATAAACATTGCATTGGTTTATTACCCCGGCAGTTTTCTCAATAAAGAATACATTATGCCTGATTTAAACATCAAACCCTATACAGAGCAAAACGATAATATGTTTTTTGTAAATGTATCTTTCCATGTACCATTACCATTGAGTACCGGTTGGGTAGGAACCAAAAGCTATAAATTAAAACGCTTTTTCAGAAAAATGGGGCTTTAATTAAATTTTTGAAACCTTCAAATGTCCTACCGAACGATTTGAAGTTTTTAAAACTTTTGAATGTTCAACGAACTTCAAAACGTTTAGAAATATGAAAAATATAAGTCGAAAGACTACGTGCAATATGCTGAAAATTAAAAAGCTGTGATGTTTGCTTGTTTGATGTATAATTGGACAATAAACGCTAATTCATAGTGTATATATTAGTTACTCATGTTTTACAGCTTATAACTATCTGAAAAATATATCAATTTCTAAAACCCAATACTTAAACTCAGATTTACCCTGCGGTTGCTCAAATAATTGGGAACGGCAAATTCAGTAGCCTGCAAACCACCGAGGTTTGATGAGTTGGGTACAACTGTAATCCAGTTATACGAAATGGTGTTGTTTATTCCAAGCAAATTAAAAACATCTAAACCTAAGCGTACATAACTGAATTTGTTTAAAAATGCCGATTTATTCAATTGGTTTTCTTTTTTCAATTCGGCTGAAAAACCAAGATCTACTCTAAAATAGGAAGGCATGCGCAAAGGTGCATAATACGTCTCTTCGAGTGGCGGACCAAAAGGCAAACCGCTTAAATACATGAGTGCTAAATTTACACGGAAGCGATTGTTTCCGGGAACATAATCTTGAAAAAACAAGCTAATATTTACCGGATGATCATTTGGAAACGGCTGTTCGCCAAGCGTATCATTTTCAATTTGCATTCTTGATTTCATCAATGAAAAACTCAGCCAAGAATCTACTCCGGGAACAAATTCGCCATTTAAGCGAAAATCAGCACCACTAACAAATCCGCCGGCAGTTTTCTCAGGATAATATAAAACTCGAATATTGTCAATACTGTATGGGATAATGTGTTCAATTAACTTATAATACAGTTCGGTTTTGAAATGAAACGGACGATTGAAGATTGAAAAATCATAATCGCCGGATACAGAAAAATGTATGGAACGTGGTGAATTAATATCTTGAAAAACATCGCCTTTGTAATTAATAATTTCTTTATAAAATAATGATTGATAGTAAACACCTGTACTAAACCGCAAATATAATTTTTGCTTTGCATTTGGATAAAAACCGCCGGCAATTCGCGGACTGATTAATGTTTTTTGATTAAAATCCCAATATTGCCAACGCAATCCGTACACCATATTCCAACGAATTGCTCCGTTTCCGTGATAATCTGCCTGAATAAATGCCGAATAACGATTTGATTTGATTTGATTATTAGAACGATAAGCATTTGACAGTAGAATCTGTTGTCCGTTATATGGAATTGAATACCCCGCAGAGTCTTTCATCTGCCATTCGTTAATTTGATCATTAATCTGTTCGTTCTGATATTTTAATCCTAACTGAACATGCTGTTTGTTTAAAACATAATTAAGTTTGTATTCGATATTGTAAATTTGTGCTTCAAAATAATTACGGGCATGTTTAATAAAACTCCCGATTCCAAGATTTAAAATGCTGTCGCCAAAAGTTTCAGAGCCTATTTGCTTATCCAGTTCGTTTAAAGAATATCTGCCTTTTATATCGTATTTTAATTCTTCATAATCAGCATAAGCAGAGGCTTTTAATTCCATACTAAGGAGTTTATTTACCTTAAAATTAGTACTTAACCCTCCTAAGAATGAGGTAAAACGGTCTTTTTCGCCTCCTTCAAAATCAACATATAAATTAACGGCATCTTTAGTAGTTCCAAACGATGTACTCCGGTCTTCGGGATAAAATAAATAATTATTGTTTGCAAAATAGACAAGTAAAGCAACCGTCCATTTTTCAGATATTTTATACTCAAAATTGTTTTGAAAATCAAAAAAGTTGGGTTTGTACTCACCTTTGGTCTCCAAACTGTTTAACAGATATTGTGAATTTTTATAACGTAAACCGGCAAGATAGCTAAATTTATTATTTTTTGAGCTTCCTTCAACATGTGCCGCTGCACCCAGCAAACCCAAATTAGCGCTTGCCTTGAATTGGGCGGGTTTTTTGTATTTAATATCCAATACCGAAGACATTTTATCGCCGTATTGTGCAGCAAATCCACCTGCCGAAAAATTAACCGATGAGACTAAATCAGCATTAGCCATATCCAAACCTTCCTGTTTACCGGCTTGAACAAGTATGGGGCGATAAATCTCAAAACCATTTATATAAACTAAATTTTCATCAAAATTTCCTCCGCGTACCGAATAGCTGCTACTCATCTCGTTTACTGCTGCAACGCCTGGCAGGGTTTTAATCATGGTTTGTATGCTGTTTCCAGAAACTTGTGGAATATTGTTTAATATTTTCGGGCTTAATTTGGTAATTCCCGCTTCGGCAGATGATTTGTCGGTAATATTAATGGTTGCTAATTCTTTATCCTTTTTTTGTAATTGAATATTCAGGAAAATCTGTTTTTTACCTTCAAAGTAGATTAAGGTATCAAAAGAGGAGTAGGAGAGGTGTGAGCAAATAATTCGTACCGGACTTTTTCCTGAATATTCAATAGAAAATAGTCCTTTTGAATTGGTGGAAGTACCTATTGAAGTGCCAAAAATACTGATATTT
>JAKIUH010000367.1 GCA_021647685.1 Bacteroidales bacterium | reverse complement strand
GTTTAAATGCTCGAAGAATCCTTTCCTGTGGTGCATTTAATTGCCAATAAAAATAATTTGGGCTTTGAAAAAGCATGCAATCAGGCTTTGTGGCTTTCTACAGCAAAATATGCATTACTATTAAACCCCGATACAGTAGTTGCAGAAAACAGTTTTAAACTCTGCATTGATTTTAAGGAGAAACATCATGATGCTGGAGCACTGGGGGTGCGTATGATTGATGGAAATGCCAAATTTTTACCTGAGTCCAAACGTTCATTGCCAACGCCTTGGATTTCGTTTTATAAAATATTTGGGCTTTCGGCTTTATTCCCTAAATCGAAAATTTTTGGAAAATACCAACTCAAATATTTAGATGAATATGAAATTGCCGAAGTAGAGGTACTTTCCGGTGCATACATGTTTTTACGTATGGAAACATTACAAAAAACAGGCTTTCTTGATGAGGCTTTTTTTATGTATGGCGAAGACATTGATTTATCCTACCGCATTATTAAAGCCGGTTATAAAAACTATTACTTCCCTAAAACAACTATAATCCACTACAAAGGTGAAAGTACCAAAAAAGGCAGCTTGAACTATATTCGTATTTTTTATCAGGCAATGAATATTTATGCAAAAAAGCATTTTTCGGAAAAAAAACTTCGTTGGTATCTTTTTTTTATTCAGTTGGCAATTTATTTCCGTGCCGGAATTTCTGTTTTAAAAAGAATTTTTCAGAAAATCTTTCTTCCCGTATTGGATTTTTCTTTAATTTATTTAATCTTTAAACTTGTAACTCCTTGGTGGGCAGTTTTTAAGTACGGAAATCCAAATTATTTTTCCGGCAGTTTTTTAAATGTTTTTATTCCCGGATATATTATTGTTTGGTTAGTTTTTGCACTCATTAAAGGTGCTTACAAAAAAAATATCTATTTTAAAGATATTGCTTATGGAATAGGCTATGGAAGTATCGCTGTTTTAATTATCTACTCCCTGCTCCCCGAACATTATCGCTTTTCCAGATTTTTAATAAGTTTGGGAAGTATTATTAGTTTTCTTGTATTGATAATCAATAGATTATTATCTTCTGCTTTGAATTTGAATAAGTTTAGTTTAAAGTCATCAAAACAGTTAAAATCAGCGGTAATTGTGGGTAATGATTTTGTTGCACCGGAACTCAGAAAACTAATTGAAAAAGATTTTAATGTTATAGGGTACTTTTCTCAGGATAAACCTGTTAATTCTGAGAATTATTTAGGAAATTTGGATAATTTACCGGAAATTGTTGATTTTTATGGTATTGAACGTATTATTTTTGTTCTTAACGAAATTTCCGTAAAAGAAATTATTGATAAAATGACCCTGACAAGAAAAAAAAATATTGAATTTATAATCTTATTATCAACAAAAGACGAGCAGGATAATTATTACATAATAAATTTGGAAGGGCAAAAAAGAAAACAACTAAAATTGTTTCGTAAAAAGGCGAAATAAATTCAGAAAAAAATTATTTATTATCTTTATCTCCTTAAATAAAACTGAATAAATTAATCAACCTGTTAATTTACAAGCAGGTAATCTAAAAAATACTTAAAACATGGCTAAAATTGAGATAGAATTGCCACCGATGGGCGAAGGAATTACGGAGGCAACAATTACTAAGTTTTTAAAAAATGTAGGAGATTTTGTTGAAGAAGAAGAAGCTCTTATTGAAATAGCAACCGATAAAGTGGATTCTGAAATTACAACTCCGGAAAGTGGTACTGTTGAAAAATTTTTATTTGAGGAGGGAGATGAAGTACCTATTGGTGCAATTGTGGCAATTCTTAATACTGATTCTGATGAAACGCCTTCTAATCAGACTGAGGTTGAGGATAGGGACAAAATAATTTCTTCGGATAAAATTGATTTTGTAGCAGAAAATAAAGTAAAGCCGGAGCAAAAAAATCAAGAAAATCAAGAAAAAAGTATTTTGTTTGTAAACAAAACCTCCTCAGGAAATTTTATATCTCCATTAGTGCGCAGTATTGCGCACAAAGAAGGCATTAGTGTAGAAGAACTTGATAATATTCAAGGAAGTGGTATTGAAGGTAGAATTACCAAAAAAGACATTCTTAATTATTTAAAAAACAAAACAAGCAAGGCTGATAATGTAGTAGCAGAACAAATACCTACAAATAAAATTACTGCCCAAAGCAGTGGTTTTGAGATTATTGAAATGGACAGAATGCGCAAATTAATTGCTCATCATATGGTAAATTCAAAGCAAATATCTGCGCATGTAACTTCTTTTATCGAAGTAGATGTTACCACCATTGTCCAGTGGAGAAATAAAGTAAAAGATGCATTTTTGAAAAAATACGGCGAAAAAATAACTTTTACTCCAATTTTTATTGAGGCTGCTGTTCAGGCATTACGCGATTATCCAATGGTAAATGTATCTGTAGAGGGAGACACAATCATTAAGAAAAATTTTATCAATATCGGAATGGCTACTGCTTTGCCATCGGGCAATTTAATTGTTCCTGTGATTAAATCTGCCGGTGAAATGAATTTGCTTGGACTTACAAAAGCAGTGAACGATTTGGCAAATAGAGCCCGAAATAATAAATTAAAACCCGATGAAATTCAGGGCGGTACTTTTACAATTACCAATCTCGGAAGTTTTGGCAATATTACGGGAACACCTATTATCAATCAACCGGAAGTTGCTATTTTGGCGGTAGGTGCTATTAAAAAGAAACCGGCTGTTATTGAATCGCCACAAGGCGACATGATTGGAATAAGACAATTAATGATTGTATCCATGTCTTACGATCATCGTGTAGTTGATGGTTCTTTAGGAGGAATGTTTATTAAACGCTTTGCCGATATTTTGGAACAATTTAATCCGGACAGAGAAATATAGCGGGTATAATTTATGGATTTAGATAAAAATCAAGTCAAAATATTTAGTGCACGATTTTTGTTGGTTTTTCTTTCAAATGAAGCTTTTTCATCAAAATCATTAATTTATTTAAAAATTTTTGACTTAATTTATTAAAACACAACAAAACTTGATTATTTTTGTTAGATACTATATGTAATTTTATGATGCAGCTTATTACGTAATCCTAACCCGAATGATTAACTTTATATTAAAAAAAATCTATAGCTTGGATAAATTAACCACTATAAGTACCAAAACGGTATTTTTGTTTATATTCTCTTTTCTCATCTTATTCAGGGTGGATGCTCAGTATCTTGAAAATGATGAATGCATCATTAAAGACAATACTGAGGATTTTTCAAATGCCATTCGTTTTTATCAGCGAATGCTTATGGATGATCCCGATAATGCAGAATTAAATTATAATTTAGGTTTTTGTTATTTAAATACTCCGGGCGAAAGACAATATGCTGCAGAATATTTTGAAAAAGCTTATAAATTATATCAGAAAAAAAAGAAAAATGAGTTCGAAACGCTTAAATCAGGCTATTGTTTGGCAAAAGCATACCAATACAGTGCTCAATACGATGAGGCAATTAGTGCTTTCAGAGATGTTAGAGGCAGAACCAAACAAAAGCGTTTACATGCACTTATTGACTTGGAAATAAAATCGTGTGAAGCAAGTAAAAAACTTATGGAGCATCCGGTTGAAATTACGGTTCAAAATTTAGGCGATTCGATAAATTCTGAATTTTCCGATCATAGTCCTGTTGTTTCTGCTGATGAACAAATCCTGATTTTCACATCGAAAAGACCCAATAAGTATAATGATGAAATGGATGATAATGGAGAGTACGATGAAAATATCTATGTGAGTCATCATACTGACAAAGGCTGGTCTAAACCGGTAAGTATCGGGGATAGTATTAATACTGCTGAGCATGAGGCATCCATTGGCTTATCTGTTGATGGACAAGAGTTGTATATTTACAAATCGGATGACGAAGGAAGTATCTATGTAAGTAGGTTAGAGGGTGATGTTTGGTCTGCACCCAAAAAATTAGGACCAACAATTAATACACGATACAGAGAAACCCATGCATCCCTATCTGCCGATGGGAATACTTTATATTTTACCAGTGACAGAAAAGGTGGATATGGTGGTTTAGATATCTATGTGGCGCATAGAAAAGCCAATGGTGAATGGGGCGAAGCAAAAAATCTGGGACCAACTATAAATACCTCTTCCGATGAACGTGCTCCTTATATCCACCCCGATGGAAAAACTTTGTATTACAGTACTACAGGCTATCCGGGTTTGGGTGGTTTTGATATTTTTTCGAGTAAACTTACCGAATTTGGTACTTGGACATTGCCCGAGAATATTGGTTATCCGATAAATACAGCCGGTGATGATGTGTTTTACGTGCTTTCTGCCGATGGGCAACGTGCATACTATGCTTCAAAAAGAGACGATGGTTACGGACGTTCAGATATATATGTGATTGGTATTAAAAAAGCCGAAAAAACAAAAATTACCATTATGACCGGTAAAATTTATATCT
>JAKIUH010000366.1 GCA_021647685.1 Bacteroidales bacterium | reverse complement strand
ATATGATCAATATTTACCGGAATATCGTATTCCAATTCGTGTGGGTTGAATTCCCAATATTCATCTTCGTCGTCTTTATAATTCCAATTTCTGTTCCGCATATTGTACCAATACCACCACAGATGGTTTTGTCGCTGATTTCGAAAAACTTCTTGACGTTCTTGTGGAATATGTTTTTGCATCCATTCATTCATTAATTTACGATAATATTTTTTGGTTTCTTCCACATCGCAATCCCATGCTTTTTTTTGAATATTTTTAACAATTAAGTTCAATAAATCGCTTAATTCTTCTTGCGAAAATTCACCATCATCAGCCAGTGAATTATAAAGTTGGGTTTCGTATTCATCCAATCCGAATTGTTCGGGACTGCCTTTAACTTCTGCAAAAAGCGGTGATTTTCTTCTTATACTGATAATTCCACGCATTTCCAATGACTTTATCATCCCGCTAAGGATGCTTTTAAAAGGAATTTCCAAATAAAAAGCAGCTTCTAGCGGGTTCAAATCCATGCATATTTTACCCTCGATATGATAATGCGAAAGCGTAAGTTGAGGGGGTGTCCAATCCAGTTTTCCCCAATCAATTTCATCTTTTTGACGTATTGCTTTCGACATTGATTTATGTTTGTAGGTAACAATAAAATAAAACCCGGTAAGTATTGCCAATATCCATATCCACCAGTTTGATTTATCTTTTTCGGCTTTTTTGGCAGCTTTTTTTGCATAAAATTCATCCCAATAAGCATCATCTTTTATTTTGTCTTGGTTTTGTCCTGATTTAAGCGATAATGCATTCAAATTAAACCATGCAGGCGGCAAGTATATTTGTACCAACATCTGGTAACGGTTTCCGGGTTTTGTTTTATGAAATATCATTTGCAGTTTGCCTGTTTTTGTTTTTTGATAATCAATTAAATATTTCTCATTCACCCATTTTTCTGTTCGGATAATATTTTTTCCCATATAATAATTGCGCAAATTTTCAACATCGGTAGCTGCTTGTACCGGAAAAATTAATTTTAAGGTGTAATGGTCCATGTTATAGCTTTCGTCAAACTGTGCCGGCGACCAATGAAAAACAACCAATGAATCACCTGTATCGGTTTTTGTGTATTCCAGATATTTAGCTTCGCTAAAATTAGTTTTGAAATAAAAAACATAAGTAACATTTCCGTTTGCAACTCCTTTTCCATCAGCCAATACAATATCCCACTTATCGTATCCTACATTTGTAATGCTTAAGTTGTACCGGTTTCCAAAATCATCAACAGCATAAGATTCATCGGCAAAAGCTTTTATACTGAGTTTCCCGTTGCCCGAGAAATAGAAACCGTGCAGCTCACCCTCAATAACATGATATTGAACTACATATTTTACTGTAGCTTTACCTCTACTGTCTAATTCAACGGTAGTTTCAACAAAGTTTATGGTTCCGCTTCCGGCAAAGATATTTGTATAAATCAGTAGGGCTAAGAATAGAAAAATGTGGCGCATAGTTAAACTTTTTTGTTAAGCTATTTTTTTGGAAATTATGAGCTAATTAAAAATCATTTTATCTTTATTCTGAAAAAATTTTGTTTTAAAAATACATTATTGAGTGCAGTTTAAAAACAAAATAAAGTAGATTTTAACAGAGGCTTAAATTATTAACATACCGAATATCAATATATAAACTTATTGAAATTTTATAAAATAATAAACCTTTGCTTTTACACCGGACTTATTGGTTAAGTTCCAGAAAGTCGTATCTTAAACAATTATCCGATAATTTTTTATATCTATGATATAAAGTTTCTTTTTTGATTTTTTTAATGATTATTTTTTGATATACTCCTGTTTTATTTATTAAATAAAAACCTGTTTTTAATTGTTTTACAAAATGTTGCAGCCATAATGCTGTTCCTTTTTTATTTTTAGCGGAGCAATGTTTAACAGCTTGTATATTATTATCTTCATCGTCTTTACGCACCACGATGCCGGCATTTAAACTTAGCATTACCGCTATAAAAAAAGTAATTTTTTTCATGTTCAAAAAAGGATTTAACCGTTTAAATTTACTGAATTTTTTATGAATTTACAAAAAAATATATTTTGGGATTTTTTCAAACTGATTTAATCATTGATTTTTAGCGCATATTAAAATTCATGGCAGCTTTTAAAAAGTACTGCGTTTTCAGGCTTAACTTGTGCATAATTCAACAGGTAATTTTCGAACCGATTATACCCATAACCAAATATTTAATGTAAATTTGTTTTCATAAAATCAAAATTAAATCCTAATGGAAAATTCATTACCTAAACGTTCATCATTTCTTGAAAGACTAACTTTCTTATTATTATTTAGTGTTTTACTGGTATATATTTTAGTTGTTGCCAAACATATTCTTTACCCTATTGTTTTGGCTTTACTATTTTCTTATTTTATTTTTCCTTTAGTAAATTTTTTAGAAACTAAGGCTAAATTTCCACGTGTTTTGGCTATTTTAAGTTCATTTGTCTTATTTGGTATTATTTTATTTGGTGTAGGGCATCTATTTATTACCCAGATAAAACATTTTAGTGGCGATATGCCTCATTTAAAGGAACAGGTAAAATTAAACATTGCTCATTTGCAATCTTTTATCAATAGTAAATACGTTATTAGCCCTGAAGATCAAAATTCTTGGTTGCGGCAAAAAGTAATTGGTATTTTAGAAACTAGTAATATCAATTTATCAAAAATTGTTTTAAGCGCAACCGGAACTATTGAAGCCTTAATATTTATACCGATTTTTAGTTTTTTTATGTTGAATTATAGAGAACGAGGTAAGAATTTTATTTTGATGTTGGTTAAAATACGGCACGGAGAATTAACCGAGAGCTTATTGCAGCAAATTTCGAAGGTTACTATAAAATATGTGAGTGGAGTAGCAATAGTAATGGGAATTCTTGCATTTTCACATGCTATAGCTTTTAGTATTATTGGTTTACAATACGCAGTGGTAATTGCAGTTATCACTGCTTCAATATCTATTATTCCTTATTTTGGTACTTTAGCCAGTGCAGTTATTCCTTTATTTTTTGCCGGAGTTACTCAGGGAAATCCTTATGTTATGTTGGCTTTGGTAATTTATTTTTGGATCATTGTTTTTATTGATCATAATATTCTTACACCTATCATTGTAGGTGGTAATGTAGCATTAAACCCTTTAATTACTATTATCGGTATTATTGTGGCTGCTAATATATGGCAAATTCCGGGAATGATTGTTATTGTTCCTATTTTAGCGGTTATAAAAATTATTTGTGATAATGTTGAAAAGTTAAAACCTTGGGGCTATTTGTTGGGTACGGAAAAACGCAGTTCTACGCTTAAACGAATCCGGCAAATTATTGATGAACGTAAGAAGCGGACAATTGTTTAGTTATTCGCTATAATCATGACTGTAGATTTAATATTTTAAATAAAACTTTCTTTTTATACTTTCTTTTTGGTATTTTACGAGCGGTTTTTTTAAAATCACGATATATTTTATAACTAAAAAAATAATAATGATGAAAAATGTGTTTATTACCGGCTTAACAATTTTAGTATTTGTATTTACTTTTTCTTGCACTCCATGCTCTGATGAATCTAATCATAATAAGAAAGAAAATATTGAAAAAAAAGTAGTACATAGCGGCGAAGAAGGCAAATTAGTATTGAATAACGGCAAACCCTGGAAAACCCAAGCTGAAATGACCAATAGAGTTAATAATATGATTAGTTTGCTTCATTCTTTTTCTGATAATAATACTACTGATGCGTATCATAAACTAAGTAAAGATTTAAATCAGGAATTTGATATGATTTTTAAGGAATGCACAATGACCGGTGAAGCTCATAATCAGTTGCATAACTTTTTAATTCCTATCAAAGATATGCTTAAAATGCTCCAATCTTCAAATATTGAAGAATGTAAACAAGCCTATGAACATTTAAAAATCCATTTGTCTGAATATAATACATATTTTCAATAAAATGCTGTTTTGATTTACTTGTGACGAGTTTAATCTTAGGAATTGACCTTTTGTTTTATGTTTTAGGTAGTATCTAAATTTAATTATTCAGCTTGCTTAAGTTTATGACTAAAAAGCGCTTACCAATCAATGTATTTTATTTGTTTAGTAAGCGTTTTTTTATGGCTCTATGTTGATTTTAGTAGGTGAAAAATTACTTATAATTTTACGATAATCTATCCAACTATATCTGCCAAACATTTCTGCTTCTTTTATTTAAACCTTAAATCTGAAACTATCTTCTACGGCACATATAAATAGCACATTATTATAGGGAATGCTCGTTTTTTAATACTCACCATAACAGATGTTATGTTTGTGTGTCGCAAAACTACGCTACCCCTACACTAGGTATTTTTGCCAGCGGGCAGACAGGCATTTGGCTTTTCGCTACGAATAAAGCTCAGGATTTAAGGTTAAATACAAATATTGTTTAATAGAAGAATATTGTTTTGGGCTAAAGCCTATGAGGCAAGCAAATGCAATAAACCCCGACTTAAAAGTCGGGGCTATTGACTATA
>JAKIUH010000365.1 GCA_021647685.1 Bacteroidales bacterium | reverse complement strand
TCTCTTAAAAAGTAAGTCGATTCGTATATTGATAGTTTTATTTCTGAATTTCCGTAAATCGAATCCAAAATAAAATCATCACTTTCTTCAGAAACAATATCGTCTCTACTAAAAAAAGGAATCGAGAGTATCACACTTTCTATTTCTGGATTTTCTCCAAAAGAAGGATTAACAGTATTTAATATTACCTGTGATAAAACACTTGATGTTGTTTGCCCGTAAATTGGGTCGTTATAAACACCTAGTTGATACACTGGCAATCCATTTGTTTGTGTTGGATTAACCAAAACGCTATAAGATAAAACTTCTGAACCTTCAAAAAGGTTGGTATTAAAGTTGTTCCCGCCAATAATTTCACCTCCTAAAGGCGAAAGGTCGTCATCACAAGATGCAACAAATAAAACCCCAATAAAAAGGGTGCAGATAGTTAGAAATGTTCTATTTTTTTTCATAACAATAATAATCGATAAATATTTAAAGGACTTTTGAGTTGTAAAAATCTAAATATGCTTGCGAAAATTCGTCTTTTTTATGAAAGTTTAACACAGGCTTATCGATGTTTTTAAGATAATTTTCTAATTCTTCTGGTAATTCTTCACTACCTTGAATTACTGCGTCTGCATTTTCAATTGCGATTTTTAATAAATTATTAAAGTTTGGTGTTTTTAATAATTCTATTTTTTCTTTATCAATACCGTCAAAATCGACTTTATTGATGAGGTCTTCATTTAAATTACCTTCAAATGGTTCGTTAAACACAGAAACAACTACTTTACTATCGGTAAAAAGAGCGTCGTTTTTAAAATATTCTTTTAAATATAAAGGGACTAAAGCTGCCATCCAACCTTGAATATGAATAATATCTGGCGACCAATTTAATTTTTTTACTGTTTCAATAACACCTTTTGCAAAGAAAATAGCACGTTCGTCATTATCTTCAAACAATTCATTGTCTTCATTAGTGAAAACGGCTTTTCTTTTAAAATACTCCTCGTTATCAATAAAGTAAACTTGCATTCTTTCTTTCGGAACAGAAGCAACTTTAATGATTAAAGGCATGTCTATGTCATTAATAATTAAATTCATTCCCGACAATCTTATCACTTCGTGTAACTGATGTCTTCTTTCATTTATCACTCCAAAACGAGGCATAAAAACTCTAATTTGCGCTCCTTTTGAGTTCATTTTTCTCGCCACTTCAAAGCTCATTTTAGAGGTTCTGGTTTCTGGCAAATAAGGCATCATTTCTGATGATATATATAATATTTTTTTTTCTTTCATTCTGATTTTTATCTAAAGTTAATTTAGAAGAAGATATTTTACCAAACAATTTTTAAAGAAAGTGAAAAGTGAAACATCAAAAACATGAATGCAAAAATACGATAATTTGTGTGAAATTCATCTTAAAATAGTAAGTTTACAAGCTTTTAACTTCTAATTAACATTTATAATGCAGGTATTTGAAACGGTTTTATCACTTCAAAATTATTTTAAAACAGAATTCAATGGTAAATCTATTGCTTTTATACCCACAATGGGTGCTTTGCATCAAGGACATTTATCACTCATAAAAAGAGCAAAAAATGAAAATGATATTGTTGTGGTTAGCATCTTTGTAAACCCAACACAATTTAATAATGCAAATGATTTAAAAAATTATCCGCGCAATCTGGATAAAGATTTAAAACTTTTAGAAAGAAATAATTGTGATTTGGTTTTTACTCCTTCTGTTTCTGAAATCTATCCTGATGAAAATTCAAAAAAATCGACTTATAATTTTGGAAAAATTGTTGAAGTAATGGAAGGTAAGTTTCGACCCGGACATTTTGACGGTGTCGCAAACGTTGTTAGTCGATTATTTAAAATTATAAAACCCGATAATGCTTATTTCGGGCAAAAAGATTTTCAACAATATATACTTATTAAAACTCTTGCTGACAAATATTTATCCGATTTGAATATTCAAGTACACAGGTGTCCGATAATTAGAGAAGAAGACGGCTTGGCGATGAGTTCAAGAAATGTTTTGTTGAGCCCTGAACAGCGAAAAAGTGCTGCTTTAATTTCGCAAACTTTATTTTGGGCAAAGGATAATTATCAAAAATATACAGTTGATGAGCTTAAAAAACAAATTACCAATAAAATAAATGCAGATAAATATCTGAAAATTGAGTATATTGAATTTGTAAGCGACCCTGAGCTTAACGAAATAACAAATTGGGGGCTTGAACAAAAAATTGTGGCATGTATTGCCGTGCAAGTTGGAGATGTACGATTAATTGATAATATCTATCTAAGCTAAATTGAGCGACTATGAACTTTGAAAATTACAAATAATTTGGTACTAAAAGAGTTCCCGGAATTTTTTACATACCGGTTAGGTGTGCTTAAAATTTGTGATAGCTTTTTTGTACCAAAGCATCTACAATTTTCGTTGTTCATAATCATACAATTTAATTTTAATAAAAAAGTTTTAATTTCTAAATAGAAGGAAATGAATATTGAACTTGTAAAATCAAAAATTCATAAAGTTTCGGTAACCGAAGCCAACTTACAATATGTTGGTAGTATCACCATTGACGAAGATTTGATGGATGCTGCCAACATTATTGAAAATGAAAAAGTGCAAATTGTAAATGTAAATAATGGCGAGCGTTTAGAAACTTATGTAATTAAAGGTGAACGCGGTTCCGGTATGATTTGTTTGAACGGACCGGCAGCACGCCGTGTAGCAGTGGGAGATGTGATTATTATTATTTCTTATGCCTGTATGGATTTTGAAGAAGCCAAAAATTTTAAACCGCGTTTGGTTTTTCCTGATACTGAAACAAACAGGCTGATTGATTAAACTCTAATATTTCTTAAGAAATTGTTTGTTAGATGTTTGAAGACACAAAACGGTTTACTGTAAGTGTTTATTATTCGTGATTTAATCTAAAACCGGAAAACTTAATTCTAAAATTTAAAAGTATTGTATGAATAAACTAATAAGCATCAAAAACAAAATTGAAAAGGATAAGGCTGAATTACTTAGAAAGTTGAATATTTACCGGTTTCAAGATAAGAAAATTGTTTTTACCAATGGCTGTTTTGATATTTTGCATCGTGGGCATGTTGAATATCTGGCACAAGCAGCAAGTTTGGGAGCTATTTTAATCATCGGATTAAATTCTGATGATTCTGTTGCTCGCTTGAAAGGAAAAAACCGTCCTGTACAAGATGAAGAAGGACGAGCAGTGGTTTTAGCAGGATTAAGTTTTGTAAATCATATTGTTTTATTTGATGAAGACACTCCTTTTGAATTAATAAAGGAAATTAAACCGGATATTTTAGTAAAAGGTTCTGATTATAAAGAGGAGGATATTATTGGGGCTGATATAGTAAAAAAAAATGGTGGTAAAGTAGTTACTATTGATTTTATTGACGGTTACTCTACGAGTAAAATTATTGAAAAAGCATGTAAATAATATTCGTGTCACGTATATTTGAAAATTTGCACATTTGACTGATATTTATTTACCAATCCACTTATAGTCGGACTGGTTTTACTGTTATTCTAAACTCCATGGCTAAAACTAAAACCTTGTTTGTTTGTCAATCTTGTGGTGCCACTTCTCCTAAGTGGGTGGGTAAATGTTCTGCCTGTGGTGAATGGAATACTTATCAAGAAGAAGTACAGACAAAGAGTACCGGTAAATACAATCAGAGGGTAGAAGAGGTTTATGTGAAAAGCAAGCCCGTGCCTATATCCGAAATATCGGCAGAGAATGAGCCGCGTATTGATTTATTAAATAAAGAATTTAATCGAGTTCTGGGCGGTGGTTTGGTACCCGGTTCATTGGTGTTAATCGGGGGTGAACCCGGTATTGGAAAATCGACTTTGATATTACAGGTTGCATTACATTTAAAAAACCGCAAAACGCTTTATATATCCGGTGAAGAAAGTGCCCAGCAAATAAAATTACGTGCCGATCGTATTTATAAAGGCGAAACATCATGCTATGTACTTAGCGAAACGCTTTTGGAAAATATTTTTACCCATATAAAAGCCGAAAAACCGGATATTTTGGTGTTTGACTCTATTCAAACTATTTATACCGAGCGAATTGAATCTACACCCGGAACAGTTTCGCAAATTAGAGAATGCACGACCCAAATTTTGCAATTTGCAAAAACACATGCAGTTCCTGTTTTGCTGGTGGGGCACATTACCAAAGAAGGCAGCCTTGCCGGACCAAAAGTCTTGGAACATATGGTAGATACTGTTTTGCAGTTTGAAGGCGATAAAAATAATTTGTACAGAATATTGCGGGCTGCAAAAAACCGTTTTGGCTCAACATCGGAGTTGGGAATTTTTGAGATGGTACAAAACGGTTTGCGTGAAGTAAGCAATCCGAGTGAGCTGCTTTTATCGGAACATCATGAAAATTTGAGTGGGATTTGTATTTCGGCAAGTGTTGAAGGAATGCGCCCTTTTATGATTGAAGTTCAGGCACTTGTAAGTAGCGCAGCTTACGGTACTCCACAGCGTTCATCTACAGGTTACAATATTCGACGTTTAAAGATGT
>JAKIUH010000364.1 GCA_021647685.1 Bacteroidales bacterium | reverse complement strand
TCCTCACGTCCTGAAATATTTACAAAAGGATTAATCGGAAATTTAATGAACCCCGAAGCATACCGGCAAATGCGTATCAACGAAAAAGTACAATATATACAACAAGAACATATTGGTAATTTGGAATATACATCGGCTTATGCTTTATACAGAAATGACAAAAATCAAAAATTAGCATATTTAAACTTGCCCTATTTTACCAAGCCGGGTGCTCTGCGTAAAGAAATCTCAAACTTGATTGTGGCTGTAATAAACATGTTTGTTGTACTGTTTATTATAGCCGGAGCAGTAGCATTTTTTATGTCAAATAAAATCACACAACCTCTGCGTATGCTACAAAATAAGTTTATGGCAGTTGAACTGGGAAAACAAAGCGAACAAATTAATTACGATAAAAAAGACGAAATTGGGGCATTGGTTAACGAATACAACCGCATGGTAATAAAACTTGCCGAGAATGTTGAGCTTTTGGCTAAAACCGAGCGCGAAAGTGCATGGCGAGAAATGGCAAAACAAGTGGCACATGAAATCAAAAACCCCTTAACGCCAATGAAATTAAGTGTTCAGTTTTTGCAACGCTCATGGAAAGACAAAGACGAGAATTTTGAAAAAAAGATGGAAAAATATACCCAAGCACTTATTGACCAAATCAATACTCTATCAAACATTGCCAACGAATTTTCAAGCTTTGCTAAAATGCCTAAACCGCAAAACCAGCAAGTTAATTTGGTCGAAAAATTAGAAAATACGGTTAATCTATTTTCGCATAACGAAAATGTAAGCATCAGTCTCAATTTAAACAATATCACGGAACTAAATATCATTGCTGACAAAGAACAAATTGCTCGTGTATTTAATAATCTTATTAAAAATGCCATTCAAGCAATTCCTTCGGACAGACCCGGTAAAATCAAAGTAATTTTGCAACACAAAAACGACAAAGCGCTCATTATTATAAAAGATAACGGAGGCGGTATTTCCGATGAACAAAAAGACAAATTATTTATACCTAATTTTACTACAAAATCTACAGGTATGGGCTTAGGTTTACCTATGGTAAAACAAATTATCGAAAGTGCAGGCGGAAAAATATGGTTTGAAAGCAAATTAAGTGTCGGAACAGAGTTTTATGTAGAATTACCGGTTTTTAAATAAATATTCAGGTTTAAAGTTTTTTCTTTAACAATATAATCTTCAATAACTTTTGGAACCGGATATCTACTCAAATCACCTATTGCAATTAAATCATAATCACAATCATGAGCAAACTGTTCAAGTTTGATTTTATAAAAACGTATATGCAATAATTGATGCGATAAGCGATGCTTTATTTCACCGGAGATATCTTTAATATGAGCACCTGTACCCACTAAATCATAAAAATCTTTACTTTTAATAAAACTTTCAGGAGTAATAGAATTTTTGGTTTCCAATAAAGGAAACTGATAAAGACCTTTCCAAATATCATTTTCTGCTCTTTTTTGAAGAAATATGCTTTTACCTTTTATCAATACAAGATATTGAAAATACCGGTCTTTTACTTTTGCTGCTTTTTTCTTCACAGGAAGTTCCAAAATATTTCCGGTTTTAAATGCTTCGCATTGATTGGCAACAGGACAAATTACACAATCGGGTTTTGCCGGTTTACAAACTGTAGCACCAAATTCCATCATCGCTTGATTAAAATCACCCGATTTATGATTTATCATCATATAATTAGCAAGCTCTTTAAATCTTTTTTTTCCTTCTGCTGTATCAATCGGTAAATATTCGTTAAATAATCTTGCCAATACGCGATAAACATTTCCGTCAATAGCAGCAATTTTTTCATTAAAAGCAATAGAAGCTATTGCAGCAGCAGTATATTCACCAATACCCTTTAATTTAATAATTTCCTTATAATTATCAGGGAAAACACCCTTTAATTCTTGAACAATATATTTGGCACTAAAATGCAAATTTCGTGCACGCGAATAATATCCTAAACCCTGCCAAAAATTCAATAATTCATTTTCATCAGCCTTCGCCAGCTCATGTACATTAGGAAAACGCTTTGTAAATCTCAAAAAATAATTACTTGCTTGATTAACCCTTGTTTGTTGCAGCATAATTTCAGAAATCCAAATTAAATAAGGGTCTTTGGTGCTTCGCCAAACAAGTGCTCGTTTGTGTTTGTAATAATAATCAATAATTTTAGCAGAAATATTCATTATTCGTTTAAATATATAAAGATTTTATAAATTTAACTGATGATTCTATTTGAGTAAATTAAGTCTTGCCATTTATGTATAAATATCAGCCTCTTAGACTTATTTAAGAAAATGACAAATCCTTAGATATGTTAATAATCAGCAAGTTACACAACACATTAATTTAAAAGAATAACAAAAATATAATTTTTTATAAAAAAAAGCGGGCAATTATTTTTAATTTTAGAGAAAACCTCTATATTTGCAGTTCGTTTTATAGAATGTAATTCGCTGATAACTAAATATATTAAAAATGACAAAAGCAGATATTGTAAACGAAATTTCAAAGACTACAGGGATTGAAAAAGTAACTGTTCAAAAAACAGTTGAAGCATTTATGGAAACAGTAAAAAATTCCTTAGCAAAAAACAAAAATGTTTACCTTCGCGGTTTTGGTAGTTTTGTTGTAAAGAAAAGAGCTGAAAAAACAGCCCGTAATATTTCAAAAAATACAACAATTATCATTCCTGCACATTACATTCCTTCATTCAAGCCATCAAAGACTTTTGTTACAAAAGTAAAAAATAACGTTAAGTAGTTTTACTTAACAAGTTTTAGTCGTTGGTATTAGAAGGTTTAAGTGATTGAATTTCCGGTTTTGTTGTTATTATATTTAATAGCAATTTCGGAAAATTTCTTATATAGATGTTAGAATGAGTAATTAATTAAAAAAAGTTTTGAAATTATGCCAAGCGGAAAAAAAAGAAAGAGACATAAAATGGCAACTCACAAAAGAAAAAAGCGCCTGAGAAAAAACAGGCATAAAAAGAAGAAATAGTAAGCCGTTTTAAAAACATTTACAAAAGGAGCCGGCAGGCTCTTTTTGTTTATTGCTTGTGATGTAGAGGAAATATATTAAAAAACTGAAAACCACACACAAATACAAAAATATTTTTTCATATTTCCTCTGTTAAAATACAACAATCTATTGCTTTGAAGAAAAACTATTAAAGCAAAGCAAAAACGTTAAGTCCTTTTGCGCAAAAGGAAAATTATCTGCTACCTACTTCGTATTATTGCTTCGTATTATTGCTTTAATTAAATATTTCACCCTGAATAGTTTTTCTCGAATTGCAATGGTGTGTTCTTAAACAATCACATCACAAATTGTTTTTAACAAACAACATTACTGAAATACTTCTTTTGTGTACAATTTTCCGTGTAATCTAATTAAAAGAAAGAATTGTGAATAATGAATTAGTAATAGATGTTAGGGAATCGGAAACCGTAATAGCACTACTTGAAGATAAAAGACTGGTTGAATTAACCAGAGAAAAAAATAATAAAAAATTTTCGGTTGGAGATATCTATCTCGGGAAAATTAAAAAAATAATGACCGGATTGAATGCTGCCTTTGTAAATATTGGCAGTGAACGTGATGCTTTTCTGCATTATCTGGATTTAGGACCACAATTCAGATCGCAGCAAAAATACATGAAACAGTGCATTGCTCAAAACAAACGTATTCCTTTACACAATTTTCAGCTTGAAGAAGACATCAACAAGCATGGAAAAATAACCGAGCTTTTTACTCCCGGACAACATATTTTGGTTCAAGTAGCCAAAGAACCTATTGCAACAAAAGGTCCACGAATTACTTCTGAAATTACAATAGCCGGAAGAAATTTGGTTTTAATTCCCTTTTCAAACAAGGTTTCCGTTTCGCAAAAAATAAAGTCGCAAGAAGAACGTGAACGCTTAAAAAGGTTAATTTTAAGTATTAAACCCAACAATTACGGAGTAATTGTTCGTACAGTGGCTAAAAATCGTCGAGTAGCGGTTTTGCATTCAGAACTTAACGAACTGATTGATAAATGGGAAAACCTGTTTCAAAACCTGCAAGGGGTAGAGCCGCCACAATTGGTTCTTGGCGAATTAGACCGTACCTCTGCATTTCTCAGAGATATTCTGAATAATAGTTTTCATAGCATTTATACAAACGATGTTAATCTAAACAGAGAAGTAAAAGATTATATTGAAACTATTGCCCCCGAAAAAAAGAAAATTGTTAAACGATATACAGGCAGAACTCCCATTTTTGAACATTTTGGAGTTGAAAAACAAATCAAAGGGCTTTTCGGAAAAACAGTAACCATTAAATCAGGGGCTTATTTAATTATTGAGCATACCGAAGCACTTCATGTAATTGATGTAAACAGTGGAAACCGCACACGAAAAACCAACGATCAAGAAACCAATGCCTTAGAAGTCAACATGACTGCGGCAGAAGAAATTGCACGTCAGTTACGCTTACGCGATATGGGTGGAATTATCGTAGTGGATTGTATTGAAATGCATACGGCTGAAAAGAAACAAAAACTGGTTAAAAA
>JAKIUH010000363.1 GCA_021647685.1 Bacteroidales bacterium | reverse complement strand
AGATATAAAATAATAGAAAATGAATATCTTAATGATCTCTATTATCTTATGACTTCTAAAGGTTACAGGTATCCTAACTATATCAGTTCTCAAAAGAACTTTGCTCTTGATAAAATGCCAGAAAATATAAAAAGAATGGAATATTTAAAGTAAGGAAATTTTTATGATGAAGATAGCAATAGCACTTTTAATAACTACTATTTTAAGTGCATCTGTAGAGATATATCAAGATAAGGTCAAGCAGACTTTATTACCAAAAGAGAAATTTATTGGGTTTAATGCAAATATTTATGCATATGATAAATATAATGATTTAAAAATTATAAAAAAAGAGTGTAATGAATCTCAAAAAACGCATTGTATAAGTAGCAAAAAAATAGCTAAATTAAAAACAAAAATAGCATCATTAAAGAGCCAAAAAGATGCATTATCTATGTCTTTAACAAAATTATCTATGAAAATAGATAATCCTGAACAAACCATCTCCTTTGTCCAGATAATTAGCGATAAGATAGCTGAGATAGAAAATAATATAAAAGACAATAAAAACTTATTAATAATTAAACAAAATAAAATGATTAAAAGATTAATGATTCTTGCAGTATTACTTATTTCTGCATACATATCTGATGCACAAGAATATAAAATCAGTATTCAAGTAAAAAATTTAAGCGATTCCAGTTTATACTTGGGATATCACTATGGAGACGGATTTTTTATAATCGATACTGTGCAATTAGATCCGGAGGGTAAAGCTGTTTTTAATAAGAATAAAGTTTTAAAAGGCGGGATTTATTTTATTTTATTTCCACAAGGAAAATATTTTGATTTTTTAATTGATAAAGATCAAAATTTTGAAATTACAACAGATACTGTCAATTTTTTACGTACGGTACGTTTTAAAGATTCTTATCAGAACGATTTGTTTTTCCGTTACCAAAATTATTTGAATAATGTATATAGCCAGATAGCCTTATTGCGCGAAAAACAAAAAACACTTTTAGGAAGTATGGATTCATTATTAGCAGTGGAACAGCAAATTGAAATTTATCAGAATAAAATATATTTAGAGAAAGAAAAACTGGCAAATCAACACCCCGATTCATTAATATCGGTATTAATAAAAGCCGGACTGCCGATAATTCCGCCACCTGCACCACGCGATACCAGTGGTGCACCTATTGATTCACTTTTTGAATATAAATACGTTAAAACACATTTTTTTGATAATTATAATTTTGCCGATGAACGATTAATAAGAAGCTCTTTATTAAACAATAAAGTTCTCGAATATTTAACACGTATGGTTCCACAGTATCCGGATACGATTATTAAAGAAGTAGATTGGGTACTTGATAAAGCAAAAGCGAATGACGAAGTGTATAAATTTATCTTAAATACATTGTTCAGCTACTACTCACGAAGCTCTATAATTAGTGATGAAAATGTATTCGTGCATATAGCTGAAAACTATATAATTACAGATAATGCCCCATGGGTAAATGATGAATTTAAAAATAAATTAAAAGAAGATATTGCCTTGCGCAAGCCCAATTTAGTAGGTAAAATTGCTCCTGATTTTACAATGCAAGATATTAATAATAAGCCTGTTAATTTGAGAGATGTACAAAATAATTATGTCGTTTTGTATTTTTATAATCCTGATTGCAGTATTTGCAAAGAAGTTACTCCTGAACTTATGAATTTTTACAGAATCATCAAGGATCGCGGGGTAAGTATTATTGCTATTAATACAGGTGAAGATAAAAATGTGTGGAAAACTTATGTGAATGATAATTACATGAAAGTTATTAATGTATGGGATCCTAAAAATAAATCAGGATACCGGGAATTGTATAATATTAAAGGTACACCCTTAATTTTTTTGCTTGATGAAGACCAAAAAATTATTACAAAACGTGTAACTATTGAACAATTAATGGGTTTTTTCAATTCAATATAAATGATAAACCAATGTCGTTTAGTTAAGCTATTGATGCAATATTTTGTAAATCATATAAATACTATATACTACTCATCTTTTTATGATTTTATTTGGTTTCAAATTTAGATTTTTTTATTTATCCACATCGTAGATGTGAAATAACGATAAAAAATTATCATCAATATTTTATAGCACCTCGTATGAGGTGCTATATTTGGCGTAACATTATTACTTTCATTATTAAGGCTCTACAAGCCCATTTGTTTGAAAAATTTAATCAATATTCAAAAATCAATTAACTGATTAATTTACAGTACATTACCCTTATTTACTAAATAAATGACATTGAGTAAAAAACTTAAAATCTTCGAACAGGAAGGTTAAACGTTTAAAAGAGATAAATCTTATAAAAAATAATTAGTAAATTAGACACAACAGGGGCATGATTATTTAAGTAGATTAAATAAGTGTACTCCTTACATGTGGCAACGGCTTTAGCCCTCATGAGCGATAGTGAATAAATAAAAACAGTTTAAAAATAATCACATGAATAATATTTACATACTTATTTTCACAATCATATCCGGCACAACACTTTTTGCACAAGCTTATGAACTTAAAATACAAATTAAAGGAGCTGAAAACAAAGAGGTTAAACTTATTTATTACCTGGCAGATAATCAATACATTAAACAACAAAAGCAATTTGATAAAAAAGGGAAAGTTGTTTTTTCGGGCAAGGAAGATTTGCCCACAGGAATTTATAAAATAGCAGTTGGACAAAATAATTATTTTGATTTGCTTATTCGTAACGAACAAAAATTCAGCCTATCAAGCGATACAAGCGATTTTATAGGGCACATGAAAGTAAAAGGTTCAAAAGAAAACGAATTGTTTTTTGCATATCAAAAGCAAGTTATTGCCTTAAAAACACAATTAAATA
Organism: Bacteroidales bacterium; assembly: GCA_021647685.1. GTDB lineage: Bacteria > Bacteroidota > Bacteroidia > Bacteroidales > NBLH01 > NBLH01. Next base: position 1,698 of record JAKIUH010000363.1, on the reverse strand, counting down.
ATTTAAACAGACAATTACACGACAATAAAGACAGTACGGAACAAAACCGGTTAAATCAGAAAATAGCAGAAACCGAAAAAACATTGGATAATTTATGGAAAAACACCATTACTAACTATCCGAACAGTTATTTAAGTAAAATTTTGAAGGCATACAATACTATGAATGTCAATGAATTTAACTTTGCAGACCCGGAAATGTTACGAACTCCCATTTATTATACGATGCTGCGCCTGTTTATTAAACAAAACATTAATAAAAAGCCTGAATATATAATTTATGAAACAAAAAAACTTTTAGACAGCCTTAAAAATGTACAAGATAATTACCGCTATGTAGCCGATTATTTACTTAATTTTTACAATACTTATTATAAAAACGGCATGAATGAAGTATTTGTTTACATATCCGACCACTATTTTTTACCCGATAAAGCAAATTGGTTTAGTAAAGAACAATTATCAAAAATACAAGAACGTCGTGATGTACTCGGGCAAAGTCTTCCGGGAAATACTGCCCCTGATTTAACCCTTGAAAGCATCAGTGGCGAATACCTTTCATTACATCAAACAGAAGCTAAATTCGTACTGCTTTATTTCTGGTCGGCTAATTGTGGGCATTGTACAAAAAGTTCGACAATTTTAAAACAATACTATCCAAAATTACAAGAAAAAAATATTGAAATTTTTGCTGTAAACATTGATAAAGATACCAATGAATGGAAAAAGAAAGTTGAAAATATGGATTTAGAGTGGATTAATTGTCATGATGAAAATGAAGTATCTAATTTCAGAGAAAAATTTTATGTTTACGCCACTCCCCTACTTTATCTAATTAACAGCAAACACAAAATTTTATCAATACAAAACGGTGAAATTGAAATTGAGCGATTAGTTAAAAGATTGGCAGAATAAATTACTTGTTAAAAACTAATAAGTTCCCCAAAATTTTCTAAAAAACCACTCTGCCGACAGCAAAGCTACAATTACAAAAAGAAGCCACTTAATCTCAACTAAATTAACAACATCAGTAGTAGTAAAAGAAACAGCTTTAATGTTTTTATCTGCTTTAATTGCCTCCGACAGCTTAAAGATACTGTCCGAAGGAAACATTTTTGCACCTGTTTCCTTTGCAATACCATACATCAAAGCATAATCAGCTTGTGTATTTATCAATTCAATATTTACCGGCATTATTAAAAATTCACCGGATTTTATAAACTTTTCAGTTCTGTCAATTAATTGGGCACGAAAAAAGTATTTTCCTACCGGCAACTGTCCTGCATTTAAAATATAAGAATTTCCGCTACGCGAAAAAATATATTTAAAATGCTCTTGCCTGCTGTTCATTATATCTAATGTTACTTCGGGCTGATTATTAAGCTCATAACTTTTATTATAATAATCTGCATAAATAATTACCGGTTCGTTTTCTTTAATAATTCGTTTTGCTTTTATTCTGAAGCGTTCTTTTTTAACATCCAACGAAAGGTAATGAACAAAGCGGTTAATCAAAGCATCAAAACGTTTCTGATTTTTATTTTCAAGATAATCTTCCATACGCCATTGCCAAATATTTTCACCACAAATAAATCCGCTGCGTATAAACCCGTTTTGTTCGCCTGAAAAAATAAACAATAAAGGTTTATCCGTTTTTACTCCTTTTATTTTCTGATACAAAAGAACTTCCGCAGGTGCA
>JAKIUH010000362.1 GCA_021647685.1 Bacteroidales bacterium | reverse complement strand
GTTTTTTCCTTTACTGTAAAACCAGAGGCAAGAAAAGGGTTAGTAATAAATTAACGAAACTGAAATTCATGTAGTGACCATGTTTGTTATACTATTTTAAGGGGAATTTAAGTTTTCTAATTCAGTCCTGGAGAATCTTATATTTATCTTTGTAAGAATATAAACTCAAACTAATAATTGTTGCAAAGTGTATAAATCCATTTTGCAGATTTTAAATTCTTATGAATATCCCTGAACAACTTACATTTTTAAGTCGTCAGGGATATTTTTTGATAGAATAATTATTTATCTTCTTTACTTTTCATTAAAGTTTCATATTCTTCCATTGAGCCTACAATCATGTTTTTGTACTCTCTTCTTCCGGTTCCCGCCGGAATTAAGTGTCCTACAATAACATTCTCTTTCAAACCTTCCAAATAATCAACTTTTCCGTTAATCGCTGCTTCGTTCAATACCTTGGTAGTTTCTTGGAACGATGCTGCCGAAATAAAGCTCTTTGTTTGTAGCGATGCTTTTGTAATACCTTGCAATATTTGGTCAGATGTTGCAGGCTCTGCATCACGTGTAACTACAAGTTTTAAATCTTTACGCTTTAACAGTGAGTTTTCATCCCTTAGTTTTCGGGCAGTAACCACTTGTCCGGGGTGCAAATTAGTTGAATCTCCGGCATCAACAACAACTTTTTTACCAAAAATATTGTCGTTTTCTTCCATAAATACCCATTTATCAACAATTTGCTTTTCAAGGAAGTTTGTATCGCCCGGTTTATCAATAATTACCTTTTTCATCATCTGGCGAACAATTACTTCAAAATGCTTGTCGTTAATTTTTACACCTTGTAAACGATAAACCTCTTGAACCTCATTCACAATATACTCTTGAACTTTTGTAGGTCCTTTAATTTTCAAAATATCGGCAGGTGTAATGGCACCATCAGATAATGGCACACCGGCTTTTACATAATCGTTTGCCTGAACCAGAATTTGTTTTGATAAAGGTACTAAATATTTCTTTTCTTGACCTGATTTTGCTGTAATGATAATTTCACGGTTACCACGTTTGATTTTACCAAATGATACCACACCATCAATCTCGGAAACTACTGCCGGATTTGAAGGATTACGTGCTTCAAATAACTCGGTTACGCGTGGCAAACCACCGGTGATATCACCCGCTTTACCCAAATGACGAGGTATTTTTGCAAAAACATCTCCTTGTTTAACAGTATCTCCTTCTTTTACCGTGATGTGTGCACCAACAGGTAAGTTGTACGATTTTAATATTTCACCATCATTTGAAACAATATTTATTTCAGGGTTCTTTGTTTTATCTTTTGTTTCGATAATTACAATCTCCATCAATCCGGTTTGTTCATCCGATTCTTGTTTGAAAGTAATACCTTCTTCCAAATGCTTAAATTCAATGATACCGCTTGTTTCTGATGCAATTACCGCATTATACGGATCCCATTCACAAATAGTTTCTCCTTTTTTAACTTTTTCGCCTTCTTCTTTATAAAGTTTTGCTCCATAAGGAATTGAGTGCGTAGATAAAGTAATTTTTGTGTTCGGATCAACAATTTTCAATTCAGCCATACGGCCAATAACAATTTGAGTGGTCGTTCCGTCACTTTCTTCATGTTCAACGGTTCTTAATTCCTCAAATTCCGTTACCCCATCGTATTTAGCAACAACACTCGATTCTGTTGCAATATTACCGGCAGTACCACCAACGTGGAAAGTTCTCAATGTAAGCTGTGTACCGGGTTCACCAATTGATTGTGCAGCAATTACTCCAACCGCTTCGCCAATTTGAACCATTCGTCCTGATGCCAAGTTTCTTCCGTAACATTTTGCACAAACACCTTTATGTGATTCGCAAGTAAGTACCGAACGAATTTCAACTTGTTCTATTGGAGAATCTTCGATAACCCGGGCTATTGATTCAGTTAATTCTTCTCCGGCACCAATAATTAATTCCCCGCTTATTGGGTGATAAATATCGTGAACCGTTGTTCTACCCAAAATACGGTCGTAAAGAGTTTCTACAACTTCTTCATTTTTCTTTAATGCATTAGCTACCAGTCCTCTTAATGTACCACAATCATTTTCAGATACAATTACATCTTGTGCTACATCAACCAATCGTCTTGTAAGATAACCGGCATCAGCAGTTTTTAAAGCTGTATCTGCTAAACCTTTACGTGCACCGTGTGTTGAAATAAAGTATTCAAGTACCGAGAGTCCTTCTTTAAAGTTTGAAAGAATCGGGTTTTCGATAATTTCAGAACCACTGGCACCTGATTTTTGTGGTTTTGCCATCAAACCTCTCATTCCGGATAACTGACGAATTTGCTCTTTTGAGCCCCTTGCTCCTGAATCTAACATCATATAAACAGAATTAAACCCTTGATTATCTGATGATAATTGATTCATCAACGTTTGTGTTAAGCGAGCGTTTGTATGTGTCCAAACATCAATTATTTGGTTATATCGCTCATTATAAGTAATGAATCCCATATTATAGTTATTCAATACTTCATCTACTTGCTTATAACCTTCTTCAACCAGTTTTACTTTTTCTTCCGGAATAATCACATCATCAAGATTAAAAGAAAGTCCACCTTTAAATGCCATTTGGTATCCCAGATGTTTAATATCATCAAGGAATTTCGCAGTAGCGGCAGTTCCTTTTGTTTTTAAAATGTGTCCGATAATATCTCTTAATGCCTTTTTAGTAAGTAGCTCATTAATAAACCCAATACCTTCGGGTACATGCATATTAAAAATAACACGACCTAATGAAGTATCAATCAATTTATTAACAATCTTTCCGTCTTCTAGAACATCTGCTTTAATTTTTATTTCGGCATGAAGTTCCACTGCTTTTTCATTATAAGCAATAACTGCTTCTTCTGCCGAATAAAAAGTTAAGCCTTCACCTTTTACAGGACGTTCCGGTGTACTTTTTCTTGATTTTGTAATGTAGTATAATCCCAATACCATATCCTGAGATGGTACCGAAATAGGTGCACCGTTTGCAGGATTTAGGATATTGTGCGATGCCAACATTAAAATTTGTGCTTCTAAAATTGCTGCGTTTCCTAATGGTAAGTGAACCGCCATTTGGTCACCATCAAAGTCGGCATTAAATGCAGTACAAACCAAAGGATGTAATTGAATTGCTTTTCCTTCAATAAGTTTGGGTTGAAATGCTTGAATCCCTAAACGGTGTAGGGTAGGAGCACGGTTCAATAAAACGGGGTGTCCTTTCAATACATTTTCCAAAATATCCCAAACTACAGGATCTTTTCTATCTACTATTTTTTTAGCTGATTTAACTGTTTTTACAATACCTCGTTCAATTAATTTACGAATGATGAAAGGTTTGTAAAGTTCAGCAGCCATATTTTTCGGAATACCGCATTCGTGTAATTTCAATTCAGGTCCAACCACAATTACCGAACGTGCCGAATAGTCCACACGTTTACCCAAAAGGTTTTGTCTAAAACGACCTTGTTTCCCTTTTAAGCTGTCGCTTAATGATTTTAAAGGACGATTTGCTTCGGTTTTAACTGCACTTGATTTTCTGGAATTATCAAATAATGAGTCAACTGCTTCTTGAAGCATTCTTTTTTCATTACGAAGAATGATTTCCGGTGCTTTAATCTCAATCAACCTTTTCAAACGGTTGTTTCGGATAATTACTCTACGGTATAAATCATTCAAATCGGAAGTTGCGAAACGTCCTCCGTCAAGTGGCACCAATGGACGCAGTTCCGGTGGAATAACCGGTACTACTTTTACAATCATCCATTCGGGTTTATTAATGTTTCTAGAATTACGAAAAGCATTAACTACTTGAAGTCTTTTTAAAGCCTCGTTTTTTCTTTGTTGCGAAGTTTCTTTGCTTGCTTTATCTCTTAGTTCAAATACCAAATTATCCAAATCTATTCTTGACAAAAGAAAATGCAGGGCTTCGGCACCCATTTTTGCAATGAATTTGTTGGGGTCGTTATCGTCCAACATTTGATTTTCTTTCGGAAGTGTATCCAGAATATCCAAATATTCTTCTTCTGTTAAGAAATCAAGGTATTTTACTCCATCGGCAGCTTTTACTCCGGGTTGGATAACTGCATATCTTTCATAATAGATAATTGAATCTAATTTTTTTGTAGGAATACCGAGCAAATAACCAATTTTATTCGGTAATGATCTAAAATACCATATATGAGCAACGGGAACAACCAAAGAGATATGTCCCATGCGTTCTCTACGTACTTTTTTTTCCGTAACTTCAACACCACAACGGTCGCAAACGATACCTTTATATCTTATTCTTTTATATTTACCGCAATGACATTCATAGTCTTTAACGGGGCCAAAAATTCTTTCGCAAAATAATCCGTCTCTTTCCGGCTTGTATGTTCTGTAGTTTATTGTTTCGGGTTTTAAAACCTCACCACTTGAATGTTCTAAAATTTCTTCGGGCGAAGCCAAACCAATAGAGATTTTTGTAAAATCGCTTTTTACTTTTGTATCTCTTCTATAAGCCATAATTTAAAATTTATTAAATTTTTTTAAGATAGTA
>JAKIUH010000361.1 GCA_021647685.1 Bacteroidales bacterium | reverse complement strand
CTGCTCACTCTAAACAGAGAATTATGAATAAACTAAGCCACATAGATAAAGACGGAAAAGCCCGAATGGTTGATGTAGGACATAAACCTGAACAATTACGTATTGCAAAAGCCGAGGGGCATATTACCTTGCAAGCCGAAACTATCCGGTTGATTAAAGAAAACAACATGAAAAAAGGCGATGTTCTGACTGTGGCAGAAATTGCAGGTATTCAAGGAGCTAAAAAAACAAGTGAATTAATCCCTTTATGCCACCCTTTACAATTAACCAAAGTAAAAGTAAAAGCTGAATTAGACAAAACAGGTGTAAAAGTATATTCCGAAACCAAATGTATCGGACAAACCGGAGTAGAAATGGAAGCATTAACCGGTGTTCAAGTTGCATTGCTTACTGTTTATGATATGTGTAAAGCAGTAGATAAAAATATGGTGATTGATGATACACATTTGGTTGAAAAAACAAAAACAGATGTATGATTTTTACAGTGAGCTGATGACTTAAAGTCATCTGCTCACTAAAAAAAAGTAAAAACATGGATAAAGACACATTTAAAAACAATAGAAAGCTTAACATACAAGTAATTACATTAAGCGACAGAGCCAGCAGAGGCGAATATTCCGATTTAAGCGGACCTGAAATAGTACAATTTTTAGATACTTATTTTAAAGAAAAAGCTTGGACATTCAATATTGATGCATTAATAATACCGGATGATGCCAAACGTTTAGAAACTGAATTACAAAAAGCAAAAGAAAACAAAACAGATATTTTGATTACAACAGGCGGAACCGGTATTGGACCAAGAGATTTTACACCCGAAGTGATGAAAAAAATGATTGAAAAAGAAATTCCGGGCATTATGGAAAATATTCGATTAAAATTCGGGCAAAAAGTACCTAATGCTTTATTAAGCCGTGGAATGGCAGGAGTAATGGGAGAAACACAAGTGTACAGTTTACCCGGAAGTGTAAAAGCCGTACGTGAATACATGGGTGAAATATTAAAAACTTTAGAACATTTAATTTATATGTTACACGGAATTGATACCCACAAAAAGCATAAATAAAAAGTATTTTATAGTGATATGATGACTAAAAGTCATCTTATCACTATAGACATGATTAATGTTTGTCCATAAAGTCAAGCGTTTTTTACCAAAAGCCCCGAAGTGGGCGACAAATGCTAGCCCTGTGTAAAGCACATGGTTGTAAGTCAGAGTGTTATAATAGCCCAGAATGGGTGTAAGCAGAAATATTGTAACTTTATGGACAAACTCTAATTAAAAACACATTGCAAATAAATTGTAATGTGTTTTTTTGTATTATCTTTGTTTGTTTTTGAAAATAATCACTAAAACCTACTTACTCTATGAGTTTTTTGGAAATAAAAAATATCAATAAAACTTTTGTCAATCATCAGGCACTTAGCGATGTAAGTTTATCCGTTCCCGAAGGAAAAATTTTTGGACTTTTGGGACCAAACGGAGCAGGAAAAACTACTTTGATACGCATAATAAACCATATAACATTGCCCGATAGCGGCGAAGTAATGTTTAACGGTGAAAAATTAGATGCAAAGCATGTGATGCAGATTGGCTATTTGCCGGAAGAACGCGGATTGTATAAAAAAATGAAAACCGGTGAACAAGCTTTGTATTTTGCACAATTAAAAGGAATGAAGCGTTCCGATGCAATGGAAAAGCTAAAATATTGGTTTCGGAAATTTGAAATTGAAGGCTGGTGGAATAAAAAAGTAGAAGAACTATCAAAAGGAATGCAACAAAAAGTACAATTTATAGTAACTATATTGCATGAACCAAAATTATTGATTTTTGATGAGCCGTTCAGTGGTTTTGACCCAATTAATGTAAATCTATTAAAAGAAGAAATTTTAAATTTAAAGAAAAACGGCTCAACCATTATTTTTTCAACTCATAATATGGCTTCGGTTGAGGAAATTTGCGATAATATTGCTTTAATTAATAAGTCTAAAAAAGTATTGGATGGTGATGTAAATGAAATTAAACAGCAGTTTAAAGAAAATGTGTATGATTTGCATTTTAAGGGTAGTTTTGATAAATTCTCAGCATCAGTAACAACTGATTTTAAGATAGAAAACATTCGTAAAGAAAATGGAAACACAATTTGCAGAGTTAAACTGTTAAACGGAACAAATACGAATCAATTGTTAACAGCAATGCTACAATACGGTGAAATTGTTGGTATGAATGAAGTTATCCCTTCCGTAAATGATATTTTTATACGTGTTGTAGAAAGAGAAAATAAAAGCTAAATAACATTTAAACACACAATATTTACTAAAGATGAACAAAATAATTTTAATTATACAACGTGAATACTTGGCAAGAGTTCGAAATAAAACCTTTATTATTTTAACATTACTTGCACCGGTGTTAATGGCAGGATTTATTGCAGTCATTGTATATTTATCAACGCTTGAAAGTGATAAAAGCCAAACAATTTTAGTGAATGACCATAGCAATTTGTTTAAGGAAAGCTTATCGGACACTAAAAATATAAAATTTACCTTTGCTGATAAGCTCAATGACGATATGGCAAAAAAACTAATTACCGAAGGTAATTATACCGCATTATTGATAATCCCGGATAGTATTCAGACAAAACGATTAAACTTGATTTCTGAAAATCAGGTCAACATTGGTACAAAAATGTATATTACCAAACAAATAGAAAAAAAACTACGCCATGATAAACTCAAAAGTATGGGTGTCGATCCGGATATTATTGATGAAGTAAATCCTGAAATTAGCATAAGAACCATTAAAATTAATAAAGAAGGAAAAGAAGAAATTAGTTCGGCAGAAGCAGCTTTGGGTATTGGCTATATAGCTTCTTTTTTAATTTATATGTTTATTTTTATTTACGGGGCTATGGTAATGCGCGGGGTTATTGAAGAAAAAACCAATAGAGTTGTGGAAATTATTATTTCATCGGTAAAACCTTTTCAGTTAATGATGGGTAAAATTATCGGAGTAGCTTTAGTAGCATTTACACAATTGGCGCTATGGATTACTTTTGGGATTATAATTATGTTTGCAGCACAGTCGTTTATGGGCGATACAGCTAACGTTCAAGAGCAGATGATACAAACACAGGGAATGAGCCCTGAAGTTCAAGCAGCTATGAATAACACTACCTTTAATGATATTATGACACCAATATTAAATCTGCCCATTGCATTAATATTGTTTTCGTTTGTATTTTATTTTATCGGTGGCTATTTACTGTATTCATCTTTATTTGCAGCCATTGGCGGAGCGGTGGATAATGAAACCGATACCCAACAATTTATGTTACCGATTACCATTCCTTTAATATTGTCTTTAATCGTTGCCCAAACTGTAATGCAAAATCCCGAAGGACCCGTAGCATTTTGGTTCTCAGTAATTCCGTTTACTTCACCGGTGGTTATGATGATGCGCGTAGCTTATGGCGTACCGGAATGGGAATTAATACTTTCAATGCTGTTGCTCGTACTTGCATTTATAGGAACCACTTGGCTGGCTGCAAAAATTTACCGCATTGGCATATTAATTTATGGTAAAAAATTCAGCTATAAAGATTTGTGGATGTGGTTAAAATTTAAAGGCTAAGTTTATTTTAAATGAATAAATTAACTTTTATTACCGGTGGTGCACGTTCAGGAAAAAGCAGTTTTGCTCAAAAACAGGCATTAGAAATCTGTGATAATCCTATTTATATTGCTACCGCCAGAGTTTGGGACGAGGACTTTAATAGAAGAATAGAAAGACATAAACAAGATAGAGGTACTGAATGGCAAACAATTGAAGAAACCAAACGTTTGGATAAACTTAATATAAACGGCAAAACCTTGGTGCTTGATTGCCTTACTTTATGGTTGACGAATATTTTTCATGATAATGAATACGATTTTGATAAATCGCTCTTAGAGGCAAAAAAAATATGGAATAATTTTATTGCAAAAGATATTACGGTTTTTGTTGTTAGTAATGAATTAGGAATGGGGGTACATGCAGAGCACAATACAACCCGAAAATTTGTTGATTTGCAGGGTTTTATCAATCAACATATAGCAGGTATGGCTGATGAGGCTTATTTAATGGTATCCGGTATTCCTGTAAAAATAAAATAGATGGAGTATTTTGAGCATAATTTTTCTTTACAAGATGCAGTAGAAAAGGGAAATCCCAAAAAATGGGTTTTAGAAAGGGCTATAAGATTAAAAAATAAAAAACAAATCAAGGCTTTTTCGTTAAATGATTATTTAGAAAATCCGAAAGAATATATTTTTTTTAAACAAATAGCATCTGAGTTTGTTTGTGCTAATCCGAATTGTAAAAGCACCCATGTACAATGTACATGGTATCATTATAATGGTATTGATGTGGGTGTAGATGAAACTTTTGGTGAATTTTATTGTAAAGATTGTAATAAATAGGGTTTGCTGAAAAGCTCAGATGTGCATCTATTTTGGATTTTGTGAAGTGCAGATGTATAGAAATACTTCAAACTGAACAAAATACAAAAGAGGTGTGCAGCTGAGCAGCTAAAAATATAATTGTTTGTAT
>JAKIUH010000360.1 GCA_021647685.1 Bacteroidales bacterium | reverse complement strand
TAATTGCCAAAAAAGGAAAAAATCAGATAACAATATTTGCTAATTCTATAAAAACAGCAAAAGCCCTGCAGGGAGTACAAATAGAAGTTATCGGTAAAAACAATCAATCTTTGGGAAAAGTGAGTACTGATAATCAAGGAGTGGCTGTTTTTAAACTAAAAGAAAACAATTTGCCCGGATTTACTCCTGCATTAATTACCGCACGCCTGAATAATGATTTTAACTACTTGCCTTATTCTAAAACTGCGGTAGGAACTTCGCGTTTTAAAATTGCAGGTCGTACCGATAATTTAAGTGGTTACGATGCATATATTTATCCTGAAAGAGATATTTATCGCCCCGGTGAAACCATTCATTTGGCAACTATCTTACGTGATGATAATTGGAATATTCCGGGTGAAATACCGCTTAAACTTAAACTAATTGCTCCAAACGGAAAAACCTTTGTAACACTCAAAAAAACATTGGATAAATATGGTTCGTTTACTGCCGATATTAAATTGCCACAGGCAGCTCCAACCGGTAGTTATTCCGCCGAAGTTTACACTTCAACCAATGTATATCTTAATTCTTTAAGAATTAAGGTAGAAGAATTTGTTCCGGACAGGATTAAAGTTAAAGCGACAACCAATAAAAAGGATATTTCATTAACCGATGCCTTATCTATAAAATTACAAGTAAATAATCTTTTTGGACCACCGGCTGCAAATCGCAAGTATGAAATTCAGCAAAATATTAAAAGAAAGTATTTTTATTCAAAAAAATATTACGATTATAATTTTACCATAAGCGGTGGCAGCAGCTATTTTCGTTCTAATGTTCGCAAAGGTAAAACAAACCAGCAAGGTGCTGCACTTGAAACTTATAAGTTTCCGGCAACTTATGCTAATATGGGCTTATTGCAAGCCGATTATTACATTACCGTATTTGATGAAACAGGTCGTCCGGTAAATCGCAAAAAAACAGTAAATATTTATACTCAAAATGCATTTTTCGGTATTAATATCAATGATTATTACAATAAAACCAATCAAATGATGAAGATACCGCTTATTGCAGTGGATAAAAATGATAATGCCATGTCGGGCGTACAAGTTCAAGTTCAATTAATTAAGCATGAATATCGTACTGTTTTAACAAAATCAGGCAGCTATTATCGTTATAAATCGGAACATCAGGAGCTTGTTTTACAAAATAAGCAAATAACCTTAAACGGTGTTCATTCCGTATTTAACTTTACTCCAAAAACATCAGGTAAATATGAAATTCGACTTTCTAAACCGAGAACTAAAACTTATGTTTCGCAAACTTTTTATGCTTACGGTTGGGGCAGTACCACTACAAGTTCGTTTGCTGTTAATACCGAAGGATATATTGATATTCAGTTGGATAAAGAAAAATACAAAGTAGGAGATAAAGCTCATGTAATTTTGAAAACACCCTTTTCGGGAAAAGTTTTGATAACCGTTGAGCGTAAGAACCTAACAAAATATTTTTATTTGAATACCGATAAGCGTTCTGCAGCTTTTGATTTATCAATTACCGATGATTTTGTACCTAATGTATATATTTCGGCTACATTAATAAAAGCACACGATGTATCGGATATTCCTTTAACCGTAGCACACGGATATGTGCCCGTAATGGTTGAAAATAAGGCAAATAGGCTGAATGTGAGTATATCGGCTGTTGAAAAATCACATTCAAGAACAAAACAGCGTATTACTGTAAAATCAAGTCCGAACACACCGGTTACCTTAGCAGTTGTGGATGAAGGTATTTTACAAGTAACCGGATTTAAAAGTCCGAACCCTTACTCGTTTTTTTACCGAAAGAGAGCTTTAGAAGTAAAATCGTACGATATTTATCCATTCCTTTTTCCTGAAATAGCTATGAAAAGCGGAATTGAGGGTGGGGGAGAAGGTGAATTGGAAAAACGGATTAATCCAATGACCAATAAGCGTTTTAAGTTGGTTTCTTATTGGAGTGGAGTGCTTGTTACCGACAACACGGGTAAAGCCTATTACGATATTGATATTCCTGAATTTTCGGGTGATTTGCGTATTATGGCAGTGGCATACAAAGGAAAAGCCTTTGGTTCGGCAGTGGAGCATATGAAAGTTGCCGACCCTATTGTTATCAGTACTGCTCTTCCACGCTTTTTAAGCCCAAAAGATACTGTTGAAATGGGCTTAACCTTGACAAACACTACTATGCAAAGCATGAATTGTGTTTTAGGGATTAATACAGGCAAGAATATTAAAATTCTGGATGCTGTTAACCGAAGTATTAGTATTCCTGCAAATTCGGAAAAACAAATGTATTTGAAATTGGCGATTGCTCCTTCAATAGGTGAAGCTACGGTTAAAGTTAATGTGTCGCTTGGTGGTAAAAATTATACAAATACTACCGATATTAGTATTCGTCCCCCATCGCCATTGCAAAAGTTAAGTGGTTCGGGAAATATTGCGGCAGGAAGCAGTAAACAAATCAATATGGATCTTGGGCGATTTATGCCGAATACCATTGAACGAAAATTAGTATTAAGCAATTCGCCAATGATTAAGTTTTCAAAACATCTGGATTATCTTTTGGGATATCCTTACGGATGTGTTGAACAAACTATATCTAAGGCTTTTCCGCAGCTATATTATGCTGATTTGGTTAAATCGTTGGGAAAAAAACCATACGGAGACCCTACTTATAACATTAACGAAGCTATTCGGAAACTACAATTAATGCAATTATACAACGGAGCTATGAGTTATTGGCCCGGATACGGACAAGAAACATGGTGGGGAAGTGTTTATGCTGCGCATTTTTTGCTTGAAGCCCAAAAAGCCGGCTATCAGGTGGATAAAACCATGTTGGATAAATTGTATAAATATCTGAAAACAAAATTAAAAAATAAAAAGACCATCAATTACAAATATAACGGTACTTTAAATAAAAAGATAGCCCCTAAGGAAGTTGCCTACTCACTTTATGTTATGGCTCTTATGGGTAAACCGAATATCTCAATGATGAATTATTATAAATCACGTAGAGATTTATTAAGCATTGATGCAAAATATTTGTTGGCAGCAGCTTATGCCTTGGCAGGCGATAAAAAGAAATTTGCACAGATTTTGCCACCGGCATATTCCGGTGAAACTTCCAATAAATCATTTGGCGGTAGTTTTTATTCGCCTATTCGAGATTTGGCAATATCGCTTTATGCATTGCTCGTAGTAGATCCTGAAAATCCTGAAATAGCCGGTATGGCTCGGGCATTAGCCGAAAATATGCGCTCTGCATCTTACATGAATACTCAGGAACGTGTATTCGCATTCTTGGCTATGGGAAAAATTGCACAGTCTGCCGGTAAAGCAAATATTTCGGCAAAGGTTTTGCTTGATAACAGAATGATTGCTGCATATAAAAATCAAACATTAAGTTTAAACAGTAAACAACTTGCAGGAGATAATATTAATGTAAGTACCAAAGGTAAAGGTAAACTATATTATTTCTGGGAAGCAGAAGGTATTTCTGCCGATGGCTTTTACAAAGAAGAAGACCGTTATTTACGTGTACGCAGAACATTTTTTGACCGTAACGGAAACATTATTTCGGGGAATACTTTTAAACAGAATGATTTAATAGTAGTACGTATCAGTTTGCAGAGTTTACGAGGAATAAGTATTGATAATGTGGTCATCAGCGATATATTACCTGCGGGGTTTGAAATTGAAAATCCGCGTATTAGCTCAGTTGCCGGAATGAATTGGATTAAGAACAAATCTTATCCTGATTATATGGATATTAGAGATGATCGAATTAATTATTTTACCTCGGTGGGTAGTAAAACAAAGTATTTTTATTATATGGTGCGTGCAGTAACTCCCGGAACTTTTCAAATGGGACCTGTTGGTGCTGATGCTATGTATAATGGTGAATATCATTCGTATAATGGGGGAGGCTTTATTAAGGTTGTGCGCTAAACCCACATTTAGCTAAAAAGTATGTAAAGTAGATTAGCTTTTACTTTATATACTTTTTAGCTAAATGTATATAAAATAAATAATGCGTGAATAATTATATGACTGCGAAGCGTGGGCTATTCATTGCTGTTTGTTTTATATTCCACTCCCGGCTCTGCCGCCATACTCAATTTTTCTTCTGCTTCCTTAACCGTTACCTGCCCATTCATTAGCATTGGCAAAAGCCAATCGCGTAAGGCGGTGAGTTGTTGGTTTTCTTGTTTAGTATTTTCAAGTTTCAAATAAATTGATTCTGTTTTTTTATTAAATAAAGAGATTATTTTCTTATTATATAGCAATGGCATACTTCTTAACGAACCTAGACCTATAAACTTCTGAATACTACCTGAAATAACATTTCCCATATATCGTTGCATATAATAAGATTTAAGATATTGATATATGTAATTTTTATATTCTTCTTTTTGAGAAGTTTTATAAAGAGCAACATTTTTTATGGCAAAGTCTATATCTTTTTCTTCAATTTTATAAACCACACCAATACTACCAATCATAGAAAATAGTATATCTCCTGTTTCTACTTTACTTCTTTTATTTATATTATTATAGTCTTCTTCTGATATAAA
>JAKIUH010000359.1 GCA_021647685.1 Bacteroidales bacterium | reverse complement strand
TCCAGACCTATTTTTCAATTCTCTGATAAACATAAGAATAATTTTGCAACACCCAAAGATAAAACATAAATACTGATTATCAACTATTTATATGGGTGTTGCAAAAAAGTGACGAAAACAGGAAAAAACAACAGCAGATGAAGATGAACAAAATGAATTTATCCGGAATGATGAACCGCAAGACAAATTAAAAGATTTAGAAGAGAAAATGGAAGAGCTGGAAACCGGTAAAACCAAAAAGTCAGTTATTAAACATGTAATTCAACAAAAAGCAGAAGGTGCACAATCGGTTCAAGTAGATATTAATGTAGGAGCATGTCGTTTAAATATTTCAAATGGGTCTAAGCAACTTTTTACAGGTGGCTTTGCATATACACACGAAGATTGGAAACCTGAATATAGCTATTCTGTACATAATGAAAAGGGTTTTTTAAGTATAAAACAACCGGAAATTGATGATGTTAATTTCAATGATGATGATAAATATGTATGGAATTTAAAATTCGGTGAACAAGTTCCTTTGGAGTTTGATATTAACTTAGGTGCCGGCTTAACAGAAATTAAATTAGGCAGCTTGCCCCTAAAAAGTTTTAATATGACCATGGGTGTAGGGAAAACAACATTGGATTTGCGCGGGGAGTGGAAAAACGGTGCAGAAATTCATCTTGAAGGAGGTATCGGCTTGCTACAAATATACTTGCCGGAAAATATTGGCGTCAAAATAGATATTCTTAAAGCATTAACGGATATAGATACGCAAAACTTAAAACAGATTGATAAAAATACTTATGTGAATAAGTATTACAAAAAATCCAATGCTACAATTTCAATTTACCTTAAAACCGGAATTGGGAAAATAGAGATAAAATAGTTCGTGAATTTAAAGAAATCACAAAAGTTTAAGAAATCTACTTAAGAAAATAAATTTATCACGATAGATAAACTTATTTTTTTTACTTTCGCACTTTAAAATATAATACTAAAATTATGTATCCGACATTAACAGATTTAATCAAAGATATTTTTGGTGTGTATATTCCTTTGCCGATACAAACCTATGGTTTTTTTGTAGCCATAGCCTTTTTGCTGGGAGTTTATGTGTTATCATTAGAATTAAAGCGGAAAGAAAAAGAAGGTTTATTAAAAGCCATAAAAAAAAGAGAACTTATTGGTGAACCGGCTTCAATGAAATCGCTTATTTTATCAGGAGTAGGTGGTTTTTTGCTGGGTTTTAAAATTTTAGAAGCCGTTTTGTCATACAGCGACTTCGTGGCTAACCCGCAAGATTTTATTCTTTCGTGGCGCGGAAGTTTTATTGGTGGCATTTTGGGTGCTGCCCTATCAATCTATTATACTTGGAAAGATAAAGAAAAGCAAAAGCTGCCTAAACCCAAATGGGAGGAATATACAATTCATCCTTATGAGTTATCGGGGAATATGCTAATTATTGCAGCAATTTTTGGTTTATTGGGTGCTAAAATATTCCACAATTTGGAAAACCTTGATGATTTTATGCGCGACCCGGTTCATTCTTTAATCTCATTTAGCGGATTAACTTTTTACGGTGGTTTAATTCTTGGAACCATTGCAGTAGTTTGGTATGCCAATAAAAATCACATTAATGTATTGCATTTGGTTGATGCCGGTGCACTTGCTATTACAGTAGGCTATGGCGCGGGTAGAATTGGATGTCAAATGTCGGGCGATGGTTGTTGGGGAATTCCGAATCCTAATCCAAAACCGGACTGGATGAGCTTTTTACCCGATTGGATGTGGTCTTTTAATTATCCACACAATGTAATTAACGCAGGCGAAGTCATTGAAAGTTGCTCCGGTGGTCATTGCCATGTATTAGGAGTTCCTGTTTTTCCTACACCATTTTACGAAACCATGATGATGGCAGTTATTTTTATCATTCTATTCAGTATTCGTAAAAAAATAAAAGTTCCCGGTGCCTTATTTGCCATTTATTTGATTTTTGCAGGTATTGAGCGCTATTTAATTGAAAGTATTCGTGTAAACAATAAGTTTGATTTTTTGGGTAGAGATTTTACTCAGGCTGAAATTATTTCAATGATTTTATTTATTACGGGTACTTCTGCATTAATTTATCTGTATAAAAAGAAAGATAAAGTGAGTAAATGGGCAGAAAAAACAGCAATGAAAGCTAACACAAAATAGTTTTTGCTGATACCTGAAAATCTTAAGATTTTGGACTAATAAGTTAGAACAAATTTATATTTGTTTAAATGGAAATTTATGAATTTAGAAAAAATTTGCTTTGATGCACAAAAAATTATTCGCAAAACGGGCAAGTATATTATCCAAGAATCAAAAAATTTTAATACAGATAAAGTAGAAACAAAAGGCTTACACGATTTTGTTTCTTTTGTTGATAAAAATGCGGAACAACAGTTGGTTACTTCTTTAAAACAATTGTTGCCTGATGCCGGATTTATTGCCGAAGAACAAACAGAAACTTTTCGCTCGGATAAATATAATTGGGTAATCGACCCCTTGGACGGAACAACCAATTTTATTCACGGACTAATGCCTTATGCCATTAGTGTGGCACTTATGGATAAAGATGAACTTGTGTTGGGAATAATTTATGAACTTTCGCGTTCTGAGATGTTTTATGCATGGAGTGGAAGTAAGGCTTTTTTAAACGGTAAAGAAATCTCCGTAACAAAAACTTCAAAAGTTCAAGATTCCTTAATTGCTACCGGCTTTCCGTATTATGATTATGCCCGATTGCCTCAGTTTATGAAAACTCTTGATTATTTTATGCGTAATTCGCATGGTTTGCGGCGCTTAGGTTCTGCTGCCACAGATTTAGCCTATGTTGCTTGCGGGCGTTTTGATGCTTTTTACGAATACAGTCTAAGCCCTTGGGATGTGGCTGCAGGTGCTTTTATTGTAATGCAAGCCGGTGGCAAAGTTTGTGATTTTAGTGGTGGCAGTAATTATATTTTCGGGAAAGAAATTATTGCTGCTAACCCAAATATTTACCAAGAATTTCTAAACGAGATTAAACGTATGATGGAGCATGAGTGAGCTATACCAAATAAAAGTTGCAGTAGTTATACTTAACTGGAATGGTGAAAAATATTTAAAACAATTTATTCCTGCATTAATCAAAAATTCAAACTCAGATGAAGTAGTTTTATATGTTGCCGATAATGCTTCATCAGACGATTCGGTTCAATATTTACGCGATAATTATCCCCAAATAAAACTAATTCTGTTAGATGAAAATTACGGATTTGCAGGTGGTTACAATAAAGCGTTGCAGCAAATTAATGCCGAATATTATATTTTATTAAACTCAGATGTTGAAGTTACTTCTAATTGGATTTTTCCGATAATTGAAAAATTAGACCAAGACAAAAGCATTGCCGCTGCAATGCCCAAAATAAAATCATTTAACAAAAAAACGTATTTTGAATATGCTGGCGCAGCAGGTGGTTTTATTGATAAATACGGTTATCCGTTTTGCAGGGGACGTATTTTAGACACCATTGAAAAAGATGCAGGACAATATGATGATGAACGTGAAATATTTTGGGCAAGCGGAGCTTGTATGTTTGTGCGTTCATCAGTTTTTCATGAGCACGATGGTTTTGATGCAGATTTTTTTGCACACATGGAAGAAATTGATTTATGCTGGCGGATGAAAAATTCAGGATATAAAATTATGTATTATTCCGATGTTGAAGTTTATCATGTTGGGGGAGGAGCATTGCCTAATAACAGTCCGTTTAAACTTTATCTTAATTTCAGAAATAATTTGTTTATGCTTTATAAAAATTTACCTAAAGGTAAATTATTTCAAACTTTGTTTTTAAGAATGATACTTGATGGTGCATCAGCCTTAGTATATTTACTGCAATTTTCATTTAGTTCTTTTTCTGCTGTTTTTCGTGCACACATAGCTTTTTATAAATCATTAAAAAATACAGTAGGTTACAGGTAACTTTTACCTGATCAAATTTTGTATTTATTTTTCCCTACTTTGTAACCTATTGATAAAGTGCTATCTTTTATTTTTCTGCTGCGCGGCTTGCACGAGGATTGCTCAATTTTTTTTTGCAAAAAAAAAGGTCACTTTGCAAAAAATAACACAAGCCATAACAAATCTAGAGTAAAACATAAGCAAACAAAAGAGATTTTAGAGAATCGTGCATTAATTACACCTAATGGGTAAAAAATGAAGAGATACAAGTACATTTTGCATTATATTTTTACAAAAATTTTAATGATTATTTGCGCCTAAAACATCTGAAAATAACACGAAATATCAATGTATTACAAATGTGAGAATAAATTGACCTGGATTTGACTTAGCTCACAATAAAATATAACTACTTGTAATTTAATGGTAATTTAAAAAAACCTGGGTTTTGGAGGCTAAAGTAAAAATACCTCAGTCTGACCTTTTTTTTAAAAAATAGTAAAATATCGACCAGTCCATGAACTGAAAAAAAATTATACAAAAAAATGTGGGCTATGTAAACCCAATAATTCTCGACCTGTATTTTATAGACAAAAAGTGCTCTCTGAGACTTCCCGGGTTCTGTCGCAAAAATTCGATAACCGATTGATTTGACAAAGAAAAGTATTTCGAGGGAAAATTGCT
>JAKIUH010000358.1 GCA_021647685.1 Bacteroidales bacterium | reverse complement strand
GGCTAATATGTTTTGATAACTCACGGTATGTAAATCGGTAAATCCGCCGCTAAACTCTATTTCTTTGCCATCAACAGTTATTGAACGAAAAGTACGTAAACCTTCTAATTTCTGCTTATCTGGAACATCGTTGTAATCCAAACTCCTGAACCAACCTACCCTTGCCTTTTCCAATTGAAGAAATCCGGCAGCTTTTTTTTCTTCCAGAACATGTACAGTATTGTTTTTTACATCGCCAAATATCCATGTGAGCATATCAAAAAAGTGTACCCCTATATTGGTAGCTACACCGCCTGATTTTGTAATATCGGCTTTCCAACTGATAAAGTACCAATGTCCACGCGATGTAATGTAACTTAAATCAATATCATAGATTTTATTTTTCGGTCCATCATCAATTTCTTTTTTAAGTTGAATAATGCTTGGGTGCAAGCGTAATTGTAGTATCGTATTAATTTTTTGCTTGGTTTCTTTTTCAAATTCTGCCAAAGCATCTACATTCCAAGGATTTAAAACCAAAGGTTTTTCACAAATAGCATCGGCTTGCTGTTTTAAAGCAAAACGGATATGCGAATCATGCAAATAATTTGGCGAACAAATACTTACATAATCAATTTTTTTGCCTGTTCGACGTAATTTATCCAAATGACGGTCAAAGCGTTCAAATTCAACAAAAAAGTCAGCATCAGGAAAATAACTGTCAATAATACCTACACTGTCAAATTTATCCAATGCAGCAATTAAATTATTTCCGGTTTCTTTTATGGCTTTCATGTGGCGCACGGCTATATATCCGGCGGCACCAATTAGTGCAAAATTCTTCATTTTATTTTATCGTTTATAATTTTCGTACCTGTTCCTTTTCCAAAATATATTGCTCACCGCTTTCGGGACAAACGGCAATATTGTTTTCATCAAAATTCAAACGTTGCCCAAACTCACTCATCCAGCCAATTTGCCTGCCCGGATTACCCACTACCAAGGCATAAGCTTTTACATCTTTGGTAATTACCGCACCCGCACCTATAAAAGCATATTTACCTATAGTGATGCCGCAAACGATGGTGCAATTAGCACCAAAAGTAGCTCCTTTTTTGACATAAGTTTTCAGGTATTCCGATTTGCGATTAACGGCACTTCGCGGATTTATTACATTGGTAAAAACCATTGAAGGACCCATAAAAACATCATCTTCGCAAATTACGCCGGTATAAACCGATACATTGTTTTGTATTTTACAGTTTTTCCCGAGTACCACTTGTGGCGAAACCACAACATTTTGACCAATATTACAGTTCTCGCCAATTACTGCATCTTTCATTATGTGCGAAAAATGCCAGATTTTTGTTCCTCTTCCAATAGTACAACCTTCATCAATAACGGCTGTTTCGTGTGCAAAATATTCTTTCATGATTTTTTACTCAAAATTACTTTTTCTTTCTATCTCAACTCTGGAGAGCTGAACTACGATAAAAACTTTAATACATGTTCAATTATATAATCTTGTTGTTCTTTTGTCAGTTCCGTGTGCATAGGCAATGAAAAAACTTCTCCGGACAAACTGTTGGTTACCGGAAATTCACGATTATTAAAATCGTACATCCGGTAAGCTTTTTGTTTGTGCAAAGGTACCGGATAATAAATCATTGCCGGAATATTTTTACTTTTCAGATATTCAATCAATGCTGCCCGATCTGCATTTTTTAATTTTAAAGTATATTGATGAAAAATATGCGTTGATTTATTATTACGTTTTGGAATAGCTAATTTTTCACATTTTTTAAAAGCATTATCATAATATTCAGCTGCTTTCTGTCGGGCTTTATTATAAATATCCAAATATCTTAATTTTACTTTTAAAATTGCAGCATGAAGCGAATCCAAGCGAGAATTTACACCAATATAATCATGATAGTAGCGAACTTTCATACCATGATTGGTAATGGAACGTATTTTTTCGGCTAATTCATCATTATTGGTAAATAAGGCACCTCCATCACCAAAAGTACCTAAGTTTTTTGACGGAAAAAAGGAAGTGCAGCCAATATCGCCTATTGTTCCAAGCTTTTGCCTTTTATCTTCAAAAAGATAATCGGCACCGAGTGCTTGCGCTGTATCTTCAATTACATATAAATTGTGCTTTTTTGCAATTTGTTGAATCTTATCCATATCTGCAGCCTGTCCGAATAAATGAACGGGAATAATGGCTTTTGTTTTGGGAGTAATGGCTTTTTCCAATGCTTTAATATCTAAAGTAAATGTATCGGGATCAACATCTACTAAAATCGGTTTTAAACCCAATAAGGCAATTACTTCTACGGTAGCAATAAATGTAAAATCAGCAGTGATTACTTCATCACCGAGTTTTAAATCCAAAGCCATTAAAGCAATTTGTAAGGCATCGGTGCCATTTCCGCAGGCAATAACATGCTTTGCGTTCAAGTAGGCTGCCAAATTATCTTGAAATTCAGTTACTGCCGGTCCTTTTATAAATTTTGCTGATTCAATAACTGAAAAAATCTCTTTATCAATTTCGTTTTTAATCTTTTTGTATTGGCTGACAAGGTCAACCATTTGAATATTTTGCATATTTTATGGATTTATAAAAGTTCTTTCATTAAAAGACAAAAATAGTTGAAAAATTTTGTATTTAAAGTTTTTATTTCTGCAGATATGTATAAATAAGTTTATTTTTGACAATAGGTGCATAATATTATTTGAATGTTTTCTTTTTTGTAATACCAAATTCAATAAACAATACCCAATTGACAATAATTAAGAAAACCAGGCACTCTAAAACCAAGCACCAATTTAACAATTCAACAATTCAGCAATTCTACAATTCAAAAATATTCAATAAATAATGAAAGATAGAACCAGTAACCAGCAACCAGTAACCAGCACCCTAGTTTAACAATTTAAAAATATAAAAAAAAGCAGCCCGAATTGATCAAGCTGCTTTTTTTTAATCTAATCCGTAAATACCTACTCAGCAGTATCTGTTGCACCTAATGAAGCTGCCATTTCAGCCATATCTTTATCAAACATATACATGCTGGCTTTATCATCGCCTAATAAAGCTAATTTATCCAAATTGGTTTTCGCCAAGTTTTCCTCTTCAATTTGCTCAGTTACATACCACTGTAAGAAATTTTGTGTGGTATAGTCTTTTTCTTCAACACAAATTCCTACCAAATTATTAATTGATTCGGTAATCATCTGCTCATGAGCTAAAACCCCTTCAAAAACCGCCTTTAACGATTCAAACTTTGAGGGCGGTTGTTTTAAAGCCGGAACAATAGCATAGCCGTCTCTATCATTTATATAGTGAAATAATTTAAGCATGTGTCCACGCTCTTCATCGGCATGGTGATACAAAAATTGAGCAGCACCATTGTATCCGTTTTTTTCTGCCCATGAAGCCATTGCTAAATATAATTGTGCAGAATACCCTTCTTTTTCTATTTGCAAGTTTAATGCTTTTTCTACTTTTTCTTTCAACATAACTTTATGATTTAAATTTAATAATCTTGTTACCTTATTTTACAATGTAAGTATCCACCCGAAGGCGGATATAATTTAATTAATCGAATTAATAATTGAATTTAAGGTAGTACTCGGACGCATTGCTTTTTCAGCTTTTTCATCATTCGGCAAATAATATCCGCCAATATCGGTTGCTTTTCCTTCGGCTGCTGCAATTTCGGCTAATATATTTTGTTCATTTTCTGATAATTGCTTCGCAACAGGTGTAAAAATCTCTTTTAGTTCCTGATCTTCTTCTTGATTTGCCAAAGCTTCTGCCCAATATTGAGCTAAATAAAAATGAGAACCACGATTGTCCAATTGTCCCACTTTACGCCCGGGAGCTTTACCGTTTTCAAGATATTTGCTTACCGCTTTATCCAATGTTTTTGACAAAACAATTGCTTTCGGGTTATCAAAAGCATTTCCAAGATGTTCTAATGAAGCAGTTAAAGCTAAAAATTCGCCAAGAGAGTCCCAGCGTAAATGTCCTTCTGCCAAAAATTGTTGAACGTGTTTGGGCGCAGAACCTCCTGCACCGGTTTCAAATAACCCGCCACCGGCTAATAAAGGTACAATAGACAACATACGTGCACTGGTACCTAGTTCTAGTATCGGGAATAAATCAGTTAAATAATCTCTTAATACATTTCCTGTAACCGAAATAGTATTTTTACCTTCGCGTGTTCTTTTTAAAGTAAATTTCATAGCATCATCCGGAGCCATTATTCGAATATCTAAACCTGATGTGTCATGATTTTTTAAATATTTTTCAACTTTTTTAATTATTTGTGCATCATGAGCACGGTTTTTATCCAACCAAAATACCGTTGGGTCGCCGGTTGCTTTTGCACGGCTAACTGCCAATTTAACCCAATCCTGTACAGGAATATCTTTCACACGCGACATACGCCAAATATCACCTTCTTCCACATCATGTTCCATTAAAACAGTGCCCGCTGCATCTGTTACTTTGACTATCCCTTTTGCAGGAATTTCAAAAGTTGTAGGATGTGAACCGTATTCTTCAGCTTTTTGAGCCATCAAACCCACATTAGAAACTGCCCCCATAGTTGCAGGATTAAAAGCTCCATGCGTTTGACAATCTTCAATAACTTCTTGATAAATAGTAGCATAAGACCTGTCC
>JAKIUH010000357.1 GCA_021647685.1 Bacteroidales bacterium | reverse complement strand
TTACCCGATGAGGGAGATGGTTCTGGCGGGGGCACCGGTGGGGGTTCCGGATTTAATTATCAATCAAACACGCTTTATTTAATTAAGCTTAAATTTAATGACCTCAGTGCCTATGAAACATGGATACAAGGGAAACCTGAAATATACATAGATATTCATAGTGATAATACACAGTATCAATTAGGGCAATTATTTTCAAAGCCAAAAAAAAATGAAGTTAAAAATAATTGGAAAACATACAACCATAAATTTTGCAGTTTACCTACTGATGTAGATAGACTATACGCAAAATGTTATGAAAAAGATAATAATATAACTCTTACAGTTTCTTTTTCCATTTCAGCAGCGATCAAGATTCTAGGAGGAATCGTTACAATTTCACCAAGTATTGGAGTTAAGACTAAATTTCAAGGAAATGATGATGATATGGGAACATACATGATTCTATACACAGATGCAGCAACAGGCAAATATAGTAATTCAAATCTTGAAATGTACTTTAAACATTAATGAATTACGGGGTGTTTTCGTAACACCCCCATTAATAAAAAAATGAAAATGAAAAAAATAACATTCATTACCATTATAATTATTACGTTAGTATCGTGTCGAAAAGATTTTTATTATAATTTTGAAACCCAACCACAAATAAATGTAAGTTGTTTTTTACAAGCAAATGATACGGTAAAAATACAACTTACTTATCTTCTTGGTGATGTTTTAGTAAATAATGTACTACCGGATAAAGACTATATTACCGATGCAAAAGTTTTTTTGTACGAAGACCAAATTTTTAGAGAACAGCTCCAATACCGAGAGATTCCACTAAACATAGGTGTAGAAAAAGGTTGGTATTTTACGAATACATTTATACCAAAAGAAAACCACAGTTACCAATTAAAAATAGTTAAATCCGGATTTGATACCGTTTATGCTGAAACATACATACCGCAATCAGTTAAAATAGACTCAATAAAAATAAACGGAACAAAAATAACAGACACTGTTTACTTGCAGAACAATACACTTTGTTCAGCTGATATCTATTTTAAAGATAAGTCAGGACAAAGAAATTATTACAACTATTGGAGTAATACCTATTTCAAATCTTACGATCCGGTAATTGAATCACGATATAATTCAGGTTATTATATTACAAGCACATTGAGAATAGCAAAATTTGCTTTTTTTTCAGATGATATTATCGATGGAAAAAACTATGCTTTAAATACTACATTTAATAACAATTTTGGAACTGATATTATGAAAGAGTATAGCATACAATATAAATTATTCTCATTATCATACGATACCTATGCTTTTTATAAAAGTTGGTATTTATATTTCAAAACCCTTGATAATCCCTTATCTGAGCCGGTTATCATCTATTCTAACATTAAAAACGGAACAGGAATCTTTGCCGGTATGTCTGCATCTACCGATTCTGTTAAAGTAATAATAAATTTTGATTAAAATTATTATGAAACATCCATGATTATAGATAGACACACAAGAGCATGATTATTTGTACAGAACAAATAGTGAAAACTCCTTGAATTTAGCAGATGTTCCATGTGACAATGGAAATAATTAAAAAATAAACACATGAAAACGAATATAATAAAAACATTAGTTGTATCTTATTTATTATTTTCAATACAGTTCTACTCAATATCTCAAAGTTTTACGGTAAGAGGGCTTATTCGTGACTCAATATCACAAGAAAGCATAATAGGAGCAGCAATTATTGAAAAAAGTAAAAATATTTTCACTACTTGTAACGAATACGGTTTTTACAGTATAAATTTACCCAAAGGAACGAATACCCTAACTGTCATATCATTAGGCTATCAAAAAAAAACACTTAAAACTCATCTGTTTTCTGATACTCTTATAAACATAGATTTAAGTTCAGCCGATATTAACTTACAACAAATAACAGTAACCGCTAATACTCAACAGATAAATTGGTATAATTTACCAATGACAAAAATAAGCAAAATGCCTATTATTGCAGGCGAAAGTGATGTATTAAAAGCACTACAATACACCGCGGGCGTAACAAGCGGAAATGAAGGAAGTGCAAGCTTAAATGTTAGAGGTGGAAGTCCTGATCAAAACTTGTACTTACTCGATGGTATTCCGGTTTACAATGTTAATCATGTTTTAGGATATTTTTCTGTTTTCAATACCGATGCTTTAAAAAGTGTAAAACTCATAAAAGGAGGAATACCCGCAGAGTACCATGGAAGAGCATCTTCTATAGTTGATATATATATGAGAGAAGGCGATTTGAACAAAATACACGGGCGTTTTACTTTTGGACTTATTGCATCCAAATTTCTTCTTGAAGGGCCTGTGATTAAAAACAAATCCTCATTTATAATAACAGGAAGAAGGTCGTACGCAGATATTTTATTTCGTCCGTTTTCAAAAAGTTTGGCTGACAACACAATTACCGGATATTTTTTTTATGATGTAAACTTTAAATGGAATTATAAATTTTCAGAGAAAAGCAGAATATATTTAAGTTTTTACTCTGGAAAAGACAAAGGTTCTGTTGAAAACGATGAAAATGATATTGTAGAACCGGATATTTTAAAATTTAAAATAAAACAAGGTATTGATTGGGGAAATATTACCGGCGCGCTAAGATGGTTGAAAATTTCAGGCAACAAGTTATCAATAAATAATACACTTTATTACACCAAATTCAAATACAAATCCTTGAATAATTATTTTTTACGAAAACGTTCAGAACAAGATACATTAACAACAGAGTATAATTTGTTAAGTGGTTCCGCCATTGAAGATATTGTCTATAAATTAAAAATAGACTATTTTATGTCAAGAAATTATAAAATGAATATGGGTATGAATATTTCAAAAAAAGATTTTTCTCCAGGTTTTGTTAGTGAACAATTTTTTGATAATTCTGCTATTCAAGATACTATTTTAAAAAACAAACAGTCAAATTCTTCCAAAATATCAACTTTTGAGTATTCTGTTTATTGGCAAAATAATTTCACGATAAATAAGATTTATTTTAATATTGGAATTAATGCAAATGCTTTCTATGTCAACAAAAAACTACATTATTTTACTGAGCCTCGTTTAAACTTAATTTACAATATAAGCAGTCATTTAAACATTCAGGCATCTTTTACTCAAATTCACCAATACATTCATTTGCTCACTAACTCTGGACTAGGATTACCTACCGATTTATGGGTGCCTACTACCAATAATTTAAAGCCGATTGAAGCAATTATTTATGATATTGGCAGTAAATACCAATTAAATAATAAATTCAGTCTTGGCTTATCAATTTATTACAAAACACTTGAACAATTAATAAAATACAAACAAGGTACAGATTTTATGGACGTAAAAACAAACTGGACAGATAAAGTAACCGTAGGTTCTGGAAAGGCTTATGGAGTAGAATTTTTCATTCGTAAAAACACAGGCAAATTTACAGGCAAGCTTTCTTATACTTATTCCAGATCTTTCAGAACCTTTAAAGAAATAAATAACGGACAGGAGTTTCCTTATATTTATGACCGACCACATAACCTAAATCTACAAACAGAATATCATCTAAATAAAAAGATAATGTTTTCAACTAATTGGATATTAATGTCCGGTCAAAATATGACATACGGATATCAACATTTTTTAGTCAGTAACATAGGAGAATATAATGAAAGCTATACGCTCCCATTTATATCGGGGTATAATAATATCCGACTACCAATTTATCATAGGCTGGATATAGCTTTTAACTATACAAATATTCGTAAAAAAACAACAAGAGTGTGGTATATAGGAATTTATAATATTTACAACAGACTAAATCCTTTTTATATGGAAGAATCCCCTAAAACAAATATTTTAACAGGGGTATCTTTTGCTCCAATAACACCATTTATTAGTTATACCATAAAGTTTTAATCTCATTATAAATTTAACTAAATGCTCAGAAATTGAAATAAAAGGAAGAACCGGACAAATTAACATTCAAGGTGAAAATATTAAAATCTCCGCAAGACGATTAAGAAAAACAGTTGAAGAGTTTAAAAAAGTATAGATGAACTACGTAAAGTATATTATTAAGACACAAATTAATAATTTTTTGATACAAAAAAACTGTAAAAAACAATAAACTATTTTCATCATTATTAATTATACAAACACGTTCATACAAGATTTATACACGCTCACAAGCTATGATGTAACGCTTAAAAAGTATATTACACATTGCTTGATAGTTAAGTATTTATTTATTTAATTTGCAATAACGTTAATAAACCAATTTACTAAAACCTAAAATGAAGCAAAAACCTAAACTACTGCCCAAGCAGAAAGAAAAAAAAGTAAAAACACCGGCAAACACCCTGTTTGCAGAGAGAGAGAGAGAGTACCTCTCGCAACACATTCGCAAAAAGCAAAAGATTTTTATTATCGGGCATCCGCTAACCGGAAATTAGAGATTAGGGATAAGAGATTAATTGCTAATGAACTATATCATTACATACCGGTTATTCAATTGTCAAAAAAAGAAAGGGAAAACTATCCAAAATATTTTGTCAAATCGGCATTTAAACTCCAATTCTGGTAGCCTCCCTTTTAGGAGGCAAAGATATAAAATTAATAATAAACCCGTAAGGTTTAAGCTCT
>JAKIUH010000356.1 GCA_021647685.1 Bacteroidales bacterium | reverse complement strand
TTTTTGCAAAGCTTTAGCTTGACTGTATTTTTTATAATTCCCTACATAATAAATATTCATTCCGTTTACTTCCTTATAGTGTACAGTATTTGGTACATACGCTTTTTTCAGACTTTGTAACTCACTATTGCTTAATTTGTTTCTAAATGCTCCAATTTGTACACTGAAATTAATGTTTGCACTGCTGTAATTTGTATTTTGATAATTCTGTGTTATTGTATTTTTACCTGATTTCTCAATATTTTTTGCTTTTGTTAAAGCAATATTGTTTCCATTTAGGTAAGCGGAAACATAAGCATCTGAGAATCCTTGATTTTTAATAACTCTTTCTGCCGAACGGGCTTGCGAGATACTTTGGTAAGGTCCGGTCATATAGCGGGTTCCTTTACCGCTTACTTTTTCGGTAAAAATTGGCGAAATGTTGTTAAAATAACTTTTATCCGGTATTTTGGTGAACATACCCAACTGAACATAATAAGCCAAACCTCCTACATTTTTTACATTACGGTTGTTACCATAATTAACAGTCTGATTATTATTGTTCGATATATTTACTTTTTCACCGGTAAAAACTGACAGTTCATGAATTTTTTGTCGCTTATAATTTTCATTAAAGCTTAATTTTGATTTTCCGTAAGCATAAGAATTTCTTTTACCGTTTACACGCGAAACCAAATAGGCATCACGATAGCCCATAGCTTTCACATATTTAAGTGCCTCATTTGCTGCTTCGTAGGTTCTGTATTCTCCGGCAAAAAATCTCCGGTAGGGGTTTTTAACAAATTTATCAAAAATCAAAGGACTTACTTTTGCAAATTTCTCCGGTGGTAATAAACCTTTAAAAATACCTACTTGAACATGAAATACAACACCTTGCTTGGGCTTGTACTTAACAGGCTTCGGCATTTTAGCCGAATAGGTATAAGTTGAAAGAACTTGCCAACTTAATTTTTGCGATGTATTTTCTTTTTTTGTACTCGTTTTTGAATTATTAATTACGTTTGCCGTAGCTATTGTACTGTCAATATTGTTTGAAACAGCCTCGGGAATACTCAAATATATTCCGTATGCACTTTCTTGAAGTTGAAGCGCATACAAGAGCATATCGTTAGCACTCATTAATTTTAAATACCGGTCGGAACGATACATTAAATTGGCTGCTGAACGTTTTACCAACATGGCTTTATTGTAATAATCATCGGCTGTTTTAGCCATTAAATCTGCACGTTCGGTTGGGGCTGTTTGTATTTTTGGGCGAACATCCGGAAAATGTGCCTTATAAACTTTATACTTTATTTCGTTAGCGGCAATATATGAATTGGTAGCGCTTAATAATTTTCCAAAAGCCACTTGCTCGCGTTCAATAGCTTTTGTTTTCAACTTTTCTTTTAAAGCAATATCGGTTTGTTTTTCTGCCATCATATTTAATGAATCTACCTCAAGATAAATAGCATCTACTTGTTTCATAATCCGGTTGGCTTGCTGATTCATTTTGTTTGACTGTACAATTTGACTTAATTCAATATCCGTTAAATTTAACTTAGGCAAAATAATTCCGGCTTTTGAACGATAAAGGTTTGGGTCGCTCATCGGGTTATATTGCTCAACTGCTTTAGGAAAAAAATTGGTGTCGGCAGTAATGACTGTATTATCTTTATTATTGTTTTCAATCTTATTGTCTTTAAGATAATCATCAGGATTCAGGTTTTCATCGTTGGCATAAAAACCAAAAGCAGCTTCCTGTAAATCAAATGCTTTTAAGCGCATATCATTGGCTGCTTTCAATGCATCAAATTTCAACTGTTCGTCATGCGAAGGAACTGTTCGAACTTTTGCATCTGCCTCGTCAAATAAGGATTTTGCACGCAGTTCAATTTCACGACCTATTTTTGCATTTTTTGAATTATCGTTTAAACGTACACGACTTATGGCTGTGGAGTATATTTTACTTCTGATATCGTTAGATTTATTATAAAATGTAAGTGCTTTTTTCCCTGATTTTAAAGCTTTTTTTTCTAATTTTTTCGCTTTTTTCAATGCTTTATTCATGGTTTTGCCGCTGTTTGTTGCTTCGGCAATAGTGTATTGACGTTCTATTTGCTTTTGATAGTTTTCGTACTGTTGCATGTATTTTTTTGCAGAAACTAAGTACTTATCTGCTTTTTTTAATTCTTTTTGCTCTTCTTTAGTGAAAATTTTATTGTAGTAATTTTTCTTTTTTAAATCTATCGGAAGTGAAAAAGCGGAGTAAGAATTAAATTCTGAATTTTTTGTATTGCTTTTAGGCAGATTTGCCGAAATTAATAAAATAAAAAGTGCTGAAAGCAAAACCAGTAAAATATTGTGTTTATTCATTGGTATATAATTTTAGTTTTAAAACATTATCTTTCAATCTTGCCGATGAAAGAATAGGTATATTATTAAAAAATTAAGTGAAAAATGTAAAGCAAAACTATATATTTTTCAAAAATACTAAAAAATATGAAAAACACTTGCAACAAATTGAAAAAATAATACTTGTTATGAATTTGTTAATAACTGTTTTAAAAAAAACACAAAAAATGTGTTAAGTATATATATATTTGTAGCTTATCAGAAAAAGGCAAAATAAAAAACAATCTTTTTGTATATAATTAATTGACTTACAATATTATAAATACACTAAATATGAAAGAATTAAAAGAAGGAGATAAAGCCCCTGATTTTTTAAAATATTTTGACGGATTAAAAAAAGAAGAGCTAAAAGGAAAAAAAATAATTTTATATTTTTATCCTAAGGATATGACCCCGGGTTGTACGGCAGAGGCTTGCAATTTAAGAGATAATTATGAAGACCTGAAAGCCAAAGGTTTTGAGGTAATTGGTGTAAGTCCTGACGATGAAAAGCGTCATGAACGCTTCAAAGAAAAAAATGATTTACCCTTTCCGTTGATTCCTGATACAGAAAAACAAATCTTGAATGATTATGGAGTTTGGGGCGAGAAAAAAATGTATGGGAAAACCTATATGGGTGTTCATCGTACTACATTCATTATTAATGAAGAAGGTGTGATTGAAAAAATCATAAAAAAAGTAAAAACAAAAGATCATACTAATCAGATTTACAAGGAGTTAAATATTGAATAATTAGAAAAAAACATATAAATGGCAAAGCAAAAAGACGCAAAAGATATTCAACAGGAAAAACTCAAAGCATTACAAGTAACGCTGGATAAGATTGATAAAAATTTCGGGAAAGGTGCCATCATGAAAATGGGCGATGAAACCATTGTTGATGTACCGGCAATAAAAACCGGTTCGTTGGCATTGGATATTGCTTTGGGAGTAGGGGGCTTTCCTCGTGGCAGAGTAGTAGAAATTTTCGGACCGGAATCCTCAGGTAAAACCACATTGGCGATTCATGCAATAGCCGAAGCGCAAAAAGAAGGCGGAATTGCTGCATTTATTGATGCAGAACACGCTTTTGACCGCTTTTATGCGGAATCATTAGGTGTTGATGTTGATAATTTATACATTTCGCAGCCTGATAATGGAGAACAGGCTTTGGAGATTGCAGATCATTTAATCCGTTCGGGAGCTATCGATATTATCGTTATTGACTCCGTTGCAGCATTAACACCCAAAGCTGAAATAGAAGGCGATATGGGCGATTCGCGTATGGGCTTACAAGCCGGCTTAATGTCGCAAGCACTTAGAAAATTAACATCAACCATTAGAAAAACCAATACTTGCGTAATTTTTATTAATCAGCTACGCGAAAAAATCGGTGTTATGTTTGGTAATCCTGAAACAACTACCGGAGGTAATGCATTGAAGTTTTATGCTTCGATACGTGTAGATGTAAGTCGTATTGGTTCAATAAAGGATGGCGAAGATGTAAAAGGAAACCGTACTCGTGTAAAAATTGTTAAAAATAAGGTGGCTCCAACTTTTAAAAAAGCCGAATTTGATTTAATGTACGGCGAAGGAATTTCAAAAACAGGTGAAATAATTGATCTTGGCGTGGAATTTGAAATTATTAAAAAAAGCGGTTCGTGGTTTAGTTACGGTGATACTAAATTAGGGCAAGGGCGCGAAGCCGTTAAAAATTTACTGAAAGATAATCCTGAGTTAGCCGAAGAATTAGAAATTAAAATCAGAGAGAAGTTAAAAGGAGATTAATTTTGCTCCAGGTATTTAAGTGTGTTAAAAAGCGTAGTTCTGTTGAATTACGCTTTTTTGTTTTTTTAATATCTGTTCATCAATAAATGTTTCTGTTTTACATAAATAGGGCTTGCTGAAAACACTAAATAATTATTAATCGGTATTTTATGTTTGCGTTTTTTAATGAGTTTTATTTCTAAACTCACTAAGTTCTTTGAAAAAATAAAAGTGGCGATTTTTAATTGCAATTTTTTGATTATTGTGAATTGCGAAAATTTGACGATTGCAAGTTACTGCTTACAGCTCGTTTACTTTGTTTTAACTATTCGACTATTATTTAATATTTTGTTTACTATTTCTTCATAAAATTCAAAGTAGTTTGGTTTTTTGCCTGCACTTATTTTAGTAACATATTTTTTTATTGTTTCTTCACTTATCCTAACTTTCTTTTTATCTACAAATGTATTAGCTATAAAAACAGCCATTTTATTATTCTCTATTGGTGAAGTTTTATTAATTTGCCTAAAAGTTTCCATAAGTATAAAGG
>JAKIUH010000007.1 GCA_021647685.1 Bacteroidales bacterium | reverse complement strand
GGAACTAAAGACGTTTGTCCGTTTTCCTCCATGATTTTCATTCCTTCACTCAAAATAAAATCCATAAATTGAAGCGCCAACTTTTTTTGCTCTGCATCTTTATGCAAAGTAATTCCATAGACCATTGGTGCACCTTTTTTTGTAATCGTTGTTCCTTTTTTCTTTCCTCGAATTTGTGTTTCTACCGTTGCGTAAAAATTTTTTAACTCAAATTTTTTCAAATTAATGCTATCCGGCAATAAAAGATAGTTTAAATGATGTTGTTGCGCTACAGAACGATACAAGAAAATATAATCCAAATTACCACTCTCCAACAAAGCTAACAAATCGGTTTCCTTTGGGCGAATGTATTTATTATCTTTTGACAATAGCTTATCCGCCAGTCCGGTTTTGTTGTAATATTTTTCTGCCAATTTTGAAACCAGTACGGTACGATAACCGCAAGGGTCATCATTTGGATTGGAACGTCCATAAGCAACATCATCACTCATAAGAATTTCGTACCAATTTTGAGTATTAATCTTATCAGCATATTTAGAATGCGCGGTATAAACAATCGCCATTTCATTTCCTGCAAATTTGATATTAAAATGAGCATACTCAGGGATTAGCATTTCATCAATTACTTTATAATCTGCCGAAGCAAAGATATCACAATAGCGATGCAAATCAGTAATTTTACGTGCACTTGCCACACTGCCGGCAGCCTCTAATTTAACAGTTACACCCGGATTTTTTTCTTCAAAAGCCTTTGCTATTTGTCTAAATGGCAGAGATAAACTACCGGCATGAAATACCAAAAGCTCCTTGTTTTCTTTTTGCTTTTCCCTGTTTGATTGAGAACAAGAAAAATTCAAGAATACAAGCACTACAAGTAGTAATAAATTGATGAGTTTATTAATTCTCATTTTATTCAGATTTTTTATTGATTTTTTTAAAAAATTTTCGTGTTATATCTTTAATAGATGCTTCAAAATCGTCTTTTAATTCATCGTAAGCAGACAATAAATTTTTTCCCTCTTCGGTTAATTGTGATTTTCCGCCTAATTTTCCGCCACGGTGTTTTTCTACTAAAATAAAACCCAACAGTTCCTCTGCATGTTTTATATTTCCCCAGGCTTTACGGTAACTTACATTCAAATTATCCGCAGCTGCTTTTAAGCTTCCGGTTTTATCAATCTCTTTTAATAAAGCCAACCTTCCTTCACCCAAAATACCAACACCATCTTTAGTACTTAACCATAAACGATAGCGTAAAAAAACATCATAATATTTATCACCTTGTGAGCCTGCCATAGTTTTTTTAATTAAACATTAATCGGATATGTTTATTTAAACATATTGCAAAAATAGAAAAATATTTCTAATTACAGAACAGCAGACCCGCATATTTGATTTTGTTAATATTCAGAGTGTTATGTTAGATGTGTAGGATTTAGAAATGCCCCCTGTTATCCTATAGGGTCATTTTAAACTCTGTTGGCTTAGTTGTTCTGAATCTTCACATCGTAGATGTGAAATATGGATAAAATATTTTTGTAAGCACTAACTTGAAATCGTCAAATTTTCGCAATGAAGAATCATGGGCTTTCAGCCTATTAATTGGAAAAACTTTTAAATGTCCAACGGACTTCAAAACCTTTAAAAAAATCTAAAAATTCAAATGTTTAAATCGGAGAACCTGCTGAATTATGGATAAATAAGGCTTTCTGCCTGTAATAAATTCAGAACAAAAAAAACTATGTGTTTATTTGTTGGGTTTCAGATAGTTGCAGCGAGCAGATAGGGCTTGAACATGAACCTGATTATTATATAGAATCTTCGGCTTTGTTCTAAATAGCCCAGCATCTTTTTTACTTATTAAATTTTAATTACAAATTATGAATTATGAATAAAATTACTGAAATTTAGCAGCTTAGAGAATTTTTTACAATCAATGCATATACATGACTGTTGGTTGCCTACAGTAATTTTACAAACTATTTTTCAATTAATAATATTAATTATTGTATTATTTAATAGCCCTTGCATTTATGCAAGGGAAAAAACAGCCGCATGAACAACAGGCTTTAGCCGAAAATTATAAAAAGGTAATTTTGCAGTAATAATAAGAACTTAGCCGAATCTTCTTAAGTCCAGTTGGTCAGATGTTCTGAATTTACCTTAAATATTTTTGTAAAGTTTGTGTCAATTGTGCTCCGCGCAAGTTGATTGCTAGAATTTTCCCATCTCCATCAATTAAATAATTATAGGGAATACTACGCACACCATAAAGGGCAACCACCTCAGAGTCATAGGCTTTTAAATCACTTACGTGATAAGGCCAAATTAATTAATCTTTGGCAATTGCATTTTTCCAATTTTCTACATTTGAGTCAAGTGAAACAGAATAAATGGTAAAACCTTGTGCATTTTTAAAAGATTTATCCTTAAATTGCTTATACGTTTTTACCAGATTAGGATTTTCAAAACGACAAGGTGCTGCCAAAGATGCCCAAAAATTCAGCAAAACAATTTTTCCCCGCAAATCGGATAATTTATACCGGGTAGTACGATTAACCGATGGTAAATTTATATCAGGAGCTAAATCGCCAATTTTGGGCGGCGGGTTATTAACACTTTTATTTTTAATATAATTTTCACTTTCAAGTGATGTAAAACTTATTAAAAATAAAAAAACAACAGCAACGGTCTTAAAAACTGCATTCATAATCAATAGTTTATTATTCGATTCGTTCAATACGAGCACCCAATTTGTTCAATCGCAAGTCAATATTTTGATAGCCGCGGTCAATTTGTTCAATATTATGGATTACGCTTGTCCCTTCGGCAGACATGGCTGCTATCAGCAATGCTACACCTGCTCTAATATCCGGCGAAGTCATTGTGGTTGCCCGTAAAGTAAATTTTCTATCCAAACCAATAACTGTTGCCCGATGCGGGTCGCAAAGAATAATTTGAGCACCCATATCAATCAGCTTATCCACAAAAAACAAGCGACTTTCAAACATTTTTTGATGTATCAAAACACTGCCTCTTGCTTGAGTAGCCACAACAAGAAATATACTCAATAAATCGGGGGTTAAACCCGGCCAAGGAGCATCGGCAATAGTCATTATCGAACCGTCAATAAACGTTTCGATTGCGTAATGCTCATGTGCTCCAATATAAATATCATCTCCTTGTTTTTCTACTCTTATACCTAAACGTTGAAATGCATCGGGTATTATACCTAACTGATTATATTTTACATTTTTTATGGTAATTTCTGATTTTGTCATGGCTGCCATGCCTATAAAACTGCCAATTTCAATCATATCCGGCAAGATTGTATGAGTACAGCCGTATAGTTCATCAACTCCTTCAATCGTTAATAAATTGGAACCGATTCCGCTGATTTTCGCCCCCATATTATTCAACATAATGCATAATTGTTGAACATAAGGCTCGCAGGCAGCATTATAAATTGTAGTTTTGCCTTGCGCTAGACTTGCTGCCATTACTAAATTAGCCGTTCCGGTAACCGATGCTTCATCAAGCAGCATATAAGTACCTTTTAATTTTTCAGCACTCAATTGATAAGCATTTTTTTCCGGGATAAATTTAAAATCGGCACCCATTTTTTGAAAACCGGTTAAATGAGTGTCAATTCTTCTTCGCCCTATTTTATCGCCTCCGGGTTTAGGCACAAACGCTTTCCCGAAACGTGCCAGTAAAGGACCTAAAATCATGACAGAGCCTCTTATACCCGAGCCTCCTTTTCTAAATTCATCTGAATTTAAATAATCAAGATTGATGTTTTGTGCCCAAAAAGTATAATCATTTGCATTATGGCGTTGAACGGCAACACCACAGCCTTCAATAATTCCGATAAGATTTTCTACATCTTTAATATCAGGAATATTATTAATACGAACAGCTTGTTGGGTAAGCAAGCAAGCGCATATTACTTGCAGGGCTTCATTTTTTGCACCTTGTGGGGTAATTTCACCTTTTAAAACAGTACCGCCTTCGATACGAAAAGAACTCATATAAAAATGTTTTAAAATACCTAAAGAAAAAGCGAGTTTCGATTCAAAAATTGTTGAACATCAGTAAAACAGCAATTTGTTAAGCAAATAAGTTGCCATTTGTTTATACCGTTCAATAATCTGTTTTTAATAAATGTTCAAGTATTTAACTATGTTTTTTTAATAAACGTTCAAATGTCCTATTGGACGATTTGAAGTTTATTGCAAAAAAGTAATTTCCAATTAACTATTTTCTTTTTTCTTTTTTCTTTTTGCGGCGCATCCCTATTAAATCACGGGCTTCGCTCAATTTAGCGTCTTTTTCAACCTCCAATTTACCATTTGATATTTCTTTTAAAGTATCAAAAATTACCTTGTCCTCAACCGCATCACGATTCCATAATAGATAAGATTTTTTCATATGGTTGGTAATTATTTTTACCAACTCGGCTTTTTCTTCCTCATTTTCAAGTTCGGTTGCTGCACGTACTAATTTTTCCATAATTCTACCCAAATAGCGATACTTAAGGGACCCGCTCGTATATTCTATACGTCTTGGCTTTTCTTCAAAAGTTTCTTTTGTGGGAGTTGGGTAAGGTGCGTCTATATCCAATTTAAAATCGGACATTAGCATTAATTGATCCCATAATTTATGTTTAAAATCGTTAATGTCTCTAAGGTGCGGGTTCATACGCCCCATAATATTAATAATTTCTTGGGCGGCTTTATTACGTTCTTCTCTGTCTTCAATGGTAATAATATGCTCTACCATTTTTTGAATGTTTCTGCCGTATTCAGGCAATATTAAATGATTTCTTCCCGTACTGTATTCCATTTTATTTAAAATTAAAATTTTGTGTTATTTTTTTAATTATCGATAAAAACTTGATTAAAATCAAGTATTATTTTTTATTATTTCCAACTTTGCAAACTTTAACAATAATTGCTTTTTACCTCCTGTATCAAACTCAATAGTAGCTTTTGCGTTGGGAAAAACTCCCTCAACCGTTAAAACTTTTCCTTTACCAAAACGCTGGTGATTTACAAAAACACCGGCTTTAATTTCATTTAAAATTTTTGTATTACTATTTTGATTACTTGAAGATACTTTGCTTGTATTATTGAGTTTTTTCAGCTTTTGTTTAAAATCTCCTTGAGTATTTTTTGAGTTTCCCGTAAAGATAGCTTTATTTTCCTGATTGCCAATAGAATTTGTATGTTTTTTTGAAAAATTTTTCATGCTGAGCAAAGCATTTTCCATTTCAATAAAATCAGGATTTATATCTCTAATAAACCGGCTTGGGACACAATTATCCAATTGTCCCCAGCGATAACGTGTTTTTGCATAAGAAATAAACAGTTGATTCTCTGCTCGGGTAATTGCAACATAAAACAAACGCCTTTCTTCTTCCAATTCTGAAATATTACTCGATGAAAATTTTGAAGGGAACAATTCTTCTTCCAATCCGGCAAGAAATACATTTTTAAACTCCAAACCTTTAGCAGAATGAATTGTCATCAAATTTACCTTATCGTTATCTTCTTCTTTAGTATTGTCTTCGTTAGTTAATAAAGAAACATTTTGAATATAGTCAACCAAAGATGGTTTCATACCTTCATCGTTTTCTGTACTGGTAAATTCTTTTATTCCGTTTAAAAGTTCTTGAATATTTTCATATCGGCTAATTCCCTCTGGGGTTTTATCGCCGTACAATTCTTTTAATATTCCAGACTGAATGGCAATTTGTCGTGCTGTTTCATACGCTTCACCCGTATTAATCATTGCAGAAAATTTACTAATTATCCCCATAAACTCGTGAATTTTTTTTATCACAGCACTGCTAAGTCCAATATTCTCAGAGTTTAATTTAATGGCAGCTTGCCATGCGCTCAAATTGTTTTCTCTTGCAAAATTAAGCAATTTGTTTAAGCTGGTATTTCCAATTCCTCTTTTCGGATAATTAATAATTCGCTTAAATGCTTCATCATCTAATGGGTTAATAATCAAACGAAAATAAGCCAATAAATCTTTAATTTCTTTACGCTGATAAAATGATAAGCCGCCATAAATCCTGTAAGGTATGTTTTTTTTTCGTAGAGCTTCCTCTAATATTCTTGATTGAGCATTAGTTCTGTATAATATTGCAAAATCACTGTATTTATGGTGTTCGCTATAGCGAATATCATTAATCATATTGGCAATTATATGTCCTTCTTCATGATCGGTAAAAGCCTCAATAATTTTTATTTTATTACCCTGTTCTTTTTCTGAAAATACATTTTTTTGAATTTGATTTTTATTTTTTCGGATAACACTATTTGCCGCATTTACAATATTTTTTGTAGAACGGTAATTTTGTTCCAACTTAAACAGTCTAAAGCCCGGATAATCTTTTTTGAAATTTAATATATTTTCAATACGTGCTCCCCGAAAAGCGTATATACTTTGTGCATCATCTCCTACTACACAAAGATTTTGATGAGAAAGAGCTAATTTTTTAATAATCAAGTATTGTGAAAAATTGGTATCCTGATACTCATCTACCAAAATATACTTAAACTTTTCCTGATATTTTTTTAAAACCTCAGGATGCATATCAAACAAGATATTGGTTTTTAACAGCAAATCGTCAAAATCCATAGCACCTGCATTTTTGCATCTGCGCTCATAAATTTCATAAATACGGTAAATTTCCGGTTTTCTGCTGTGTTTATCGGTCTCTCTAATTTGAAAATTACCGGCATAAATTTTTGCGGTAATCAAATTATTTTTTGCATTGGAAATTCTACCCAAAACTTCATTGGATTTATAAACTTGCGGGTCAAGATGCAACTCTTTGCAAATTGTTTTTATCAGGTTTTTAGAATCCTGCGTATCATAAATAGAAAAACTTGAAGGATATCCGATTAAATCAGCCTCAAAGCGCAATATTTTGGCAAAAAGCGAGTGAAAAGTTCCCATCCAAAGGTAATGTGCGGTTTGCTCGCCTACCATTTTGGCAATTCGTTCTTTCATTTCGCGTGCAGCTTTATTGGTAAATGTAAGTGCCAAAATATTTGCCGGATGTATTCCCAAATTAAGCATGTGTGCAATTCTATAGGTAAGTACTCTGGTTTTACCCGAGCCTGCTCCGGCAATAACAAGAGAAGGACCTTCTATGGTCTCAACAGCTTGTCTTTGTATTTCGTTTAACTCTTTCAGGTATGAATACACGCGTGTAATTATTTTTTTGAAGGTAATTGATTGCTCAAGATTTTAATATCCCCAAAAGTAGATTTTGTGCAAAGATAATGGCATACATGAAATAGGCAAAATAAATTTACATAATTAGAAGAATAATTTTATTTTTACAGTGGCAAATAGTGTAAATTTATCATTTTAAAAGGTGGTTGAAGGAAAACGAATTTATAATATATTTCTGATTTTTATCACTGTCTTCTTTCTTATGCATGAGCTGAGAATGAGCGGACAGAGTATTAAACGAATAGAGCAACTATTTAACAACTTAGACACAATTAGTTCTGAAAATAAAAAAATTGATTTGTATAACCAACTAAGTGCCGAATATATTAAAAGAAATACGGATACTTTTTTTATATTTTATTCAAAGGCAGTAAATCTTTCAAAAAAAACAGATTACCAGAAGGGGCTTGCCGAAGCTTATAACAATCGGGCAGATTTATGCTTTTATCTTGACAGTTTTCAACTTGCTTTAATTTTTAATGATTTATCAAACTCTATATATAGCTCTTTAAACGATACTTTAAAATTGGCTCAATTATGTTTTTCCAGAGGAAAAATCTACTACTATATGGCAAATTACGATTCATCTTTTTCTTATTATAAAAAATCTTATGATTTAGCTAAGGCAATTAGAGACACTGCACAAATGGCAATTTATCTAAAGCAAGTTGGAAAAATGAATTGGATTAAGGGAGAATTAACAGAAGCTTTAAAAAATTATGAACAATCATTAGAATATGCTAATAAAACAAATAATGTAAGATTAAAGTGTTTATTGTACAATAATATTGGGACAATTTTTTATGCAGTGGGTGATTATGAAGAAGCATTAAAGTATTATTACATTGCACTTCCATTGAGAGATACCATAAAAGATTATAAAGGTAAAAGTGTAACTCTTAATAATATAGGTATGGTTTTTTCTGAGTGGGGAAAACATGACGAAGCTTATAAATATTATTCACATGCAGCTTCTTTATCTGATAGTCTTGATTATTATTATGGGGAAGCATACTCTTATTATAACTTAGGGAATCATTTGCTCAATTACAATATTATGGATTCTGCAATTTTATATTTTAAAAAAGCTTTAATAACCTATAAAAAAGACAATAACAATGTAATAGGAAGATATATTTGCTATTCAAAACTGGGGAAAATTTTTCAGAA
This sequence comes from Bacteroidales bacterium, assembly GCA_021647685.1. GTDB lineage: Bacteria > Bacteroidota > Bacteroidia > Bacteroidales > NBLH01 > NBLH01. Next base: position 22,682 of record JAKIUH010000007.1, on the reverse strand, counting down.
ATTAAATGAGGTGGATTCTGCTTTTTGGTATTTCAAAACCTCATTAATGGTTGCTGAACGTATAAAAATATATAATTATAAAGCATCCGCGTATTCAAATATTGCCAATTTGTTTTTAATGCAAAATAATATTGATAGTGCTTTAAAATATGCTTTTATGGCTAATAATTATCTGTCGAAAACCAGTGGTTTTAAAAAAATGAAGCAAATTAATTATCAACTGCTTTCAGATATTTATAATAAAAAGAAGAATTATAAAAAAGCTTTAGAGTATAGTTTATTATCCGGTAGTTATAAAGACAGTATTTTTAATGAAGAAAGCACTAAACAAATCACCCGTATGGAGGTGCTTTACCGTATTGAACAAAAAGAAAACGAAAACAAATATCTTAAAAGAGAACAAGAACGTCAAAAAGCTAAATTAGCAGCTGACCGTTTAACGATTCGATTACAAAACTATCTGTTTGCAGTTGTTTCTTTATTATTGTTAACACTAATCGGTTTTACTATAGTTTTTTATAGAGAAAAACAAAAACTTAAAGAGGCAAACAATACAAAAAATAAACTTTTTTCAATTATCAGCCATGATTTAAGAGGTCCTATGGGTAATTTTAAAGGTTTAATTGATTTGCTTTTGTTGGATTTTGCTAATAACGACCGGGAGAAAATGAACTCTTTACTTAAAATGATGCAAAAAACAGCAGGTTTAAATTATGATTTACTTGAAAACCTTTTAAGCTGGTCAAGAACTGAAAGTGGGAGACTAAATTTCCAAGCTGAAAAAATTAAACCTTATTTTTTAGTTGAGGCAATTTTTGAACATTATGATTACAGTGCAGCAACAAAATCAATTACTCTTATAAACAACATTGACGAAGACTTATGTATTTATGCCGATGAATACATGATAAATACAATTTTAAGAAACTTAATTTCAAATGCAATTAAGTTTACGGGCACTAATGGCAAAATTATTGTAAAAAGCAAATCTATAAATAAATTCGTGGAAATTTCCGTAGAAGATTCTGGTACCGGTATGCCTTCTGAAATAGTAGAAAAAATATTTAGTAAGGATAAATTTGTTACCACAAGAGGAACAGCCAAAGAAAAAGGTACCGGATTAGGCTTAAAACTTTGCAAAGATTTTGTTGATAAACATAATGGTAAAATTTATATTGACAGCCAAATTAATAAAGGAACAAAAATAAGCTTCACCATATCTAAATGTGATAACATATAATAAAATAAAAACAGCTTTATTAATATACAGCCAAAATCTATTATGACAAAAAAAAGAATTTTCATACTGGTATTATTGTTTCACATACATAATGTGTTGTTTGCACAATTTTCAGTTAATATAACTGCTCCCGTAAACACAGATGTATGTCAGGATACCGTAACCTTTATTGCAAACACAACTAATGGAGGTGTTCCTGTTTCAGGAGTTTTATATACCTGGAACTTTGATGATGGAACAAAAATTAGTGGTACCGACCTGGATACTGTAAAACATCTTTTTATAAAAGGTGGAGGGTTCATTGTGCGTGTTGATGCTGAAAAAGTAAGCGATAAGGATTATGCCTTACATAAAATGCAAGTATCTTTAACCGCTAATTTTGATGGAACAGAGGCTACCGTACAAGAAGCAATGTGTCTGGGACAAACCTCCGGTTTAACAGGCATTGTCAAGCCTGTTACATGGGAATACAAAAAAGATAAAAATATTGAACAAAATCCGGAACTGGTTGATGATACTAAAACTTATTCTTCAATTTTTGATTACCGGATTTTTAGTAAAGCAGATGTTTTATCTGCAGCAAGCGATATAGATACAATAGGTATCAAGCTTGAACACAGTAATTTAAGCAATCTTAAAATTGAGTTATTCTGTCCTTCGGGAAATTCAATTATCTTAAAAGATTTTGGCGGAGCCAATAAATATTTTGGAAACCCGGATAATAGCACTGCTTATTGGTATTACTGGACAAACAACCCTGATAATGGTACTATAAACTCTATCACACCCTCAGGTGTATCAATGCCTGAAGGAAGTTATACAACAGAACAATCATTTGCAAATCTTGCCGGCTGCCCTTTAAATGGAGAATGGATAATTAAAGTAACGGATAATCAAAGCCTTGACTCCGGCTATGTTTACTCTGCACGATTCAAATTTAACAATGCAATATTACCCGCTCAATGGACATTCACAAATACATATTCACAGTATGTTTGGTCAGGACCCGGAGTTTCAAATACCTTGCCCGATGGTACCGCCAGCGCAACTCCAATAACTAAAGGAAGCTCAGAATATAAATTTAATGTTACCGATAATTTTTCTTGTCCGCAAGATACCAGCATTTTTTTACAAGTAACACCGGCAAGTTTTACTGCCAATCCAACCGAAGGTCCTTTTGAATTAGAGGTAAGTTTTGAAAATACAACAAGTTGGGCAAATGATTACCTATGGGATTTTGGCGATGGTTCGGATAAATCAACCGAGGAAAGTCCTACTCATATTTACACCTATCCTGACGGACGATACAAAGTTTTATTTACAGCAACAGCTTTTGACGGATGTTATGATACAGACACAATTACCATTGATGTCACTATTCCTGAAGCGGTTTTCAATGAACCCCCAAATGTTTTTAGCCCTAACGGTGATGGATTTAATGATTTTTTTAATCTGGATGTAGAACATTTTGCATCTTTTGAAGGCTGGATATATTCACGTTGGGGAAAACTTGTAAAAAAATGGAATACAATTGATGAAGCCAAAAATGGTTGGGATGGAAAAATCCAAGATTCAAACAGAGATGCTGCACCCGGAGTTTATTATTTTTACATAAAAGCTGTTGATTATCATGGACAAGAAGTATTTAAAAAAGGTTCTGTTCAACTGTTTCGATAAAAAAATATAAAATACCTTGCATTTTTAAGCTGAGAATTAAATGAGTTAAACCCCAATCATGGTCATTTTACATACAAATAAATACTATTTGTCGAATAGTTCATTAAAAATTTGATTTTTTATCAAAAATTCTATTACTTTAATGTACTTTTTATTCCTAACAGATAAAAAAATGGAAGACAATAAAGAACTCGTATTTCGTATTCAAAAATTGATTAATGAAAATAAAGAGCTAAATGCTCAACTTAAAGAACTTAAAGTAATTAATGAAAAACTGGAAGACGAAAACCTGCATTATAAAAATTTAATTGCCAAAATACCAGAAGACCTCCTCCCTAAAGGGCTAAAATCAGCACCCAAATCAAAAACGCTGAGATTTAAAATGGCAACAGTTCTTTATTTAGATATTCAAGGCTTTAAAAAGATATCTGAATCAATGGAGTCTAATGATGTTATTGATGAACTTGACCAAATACTTTTTCACTTTGACGAAATTGTAGAAAAATATAAAATTCAAAAAATAAGAACGGTTGGCGATGCGTACATGTGTGCTGGCGGGGTTCCTGTAAAAAATATCACCAACCCTATTGATGTGGTATTGGCAGCCCTGGAAATGGAAGAATATCTTGGCAAATTAAAAGAAGAATACGAAGCCAAAGGACGTGAATTTTGGGATTTACGACTTGGAATACACACCGGAGCTGTTACAGCAACCATGCAAGGGCGAAAAAAAATCTCTTACGATTTAAAAGGCGATACCGTAAATATTGCTACCCGAATGGCTGCTGCAAGCAATGTGGGGATGATTAACATGTCTGTAATGACCTACGAGCTGGTAAAACCCTATTTTGATTGTGAATATCACGGGAAAATACCGGTAAAATACAAAGGTGATATGGAAATGTATTTTTTGAAACGTATTAAGAAAAAATATTCCGAAGACCGCAAAACAGGTATTCACCCCAACGAAATATTCCGTGTAAAATACTTAATTCGTCAATTTACCGATTTACAAGAAATGGTTCTTGATAAATTAGAACGCGAATTACCCGATTATCTTTATTATCACAATTATAAGCATACTATTGATGTAGTCAATCAGGCTGAATTGATAGGCTATGGAGAAGGTGTTGATGATGAAGCAATTTTATTGCTAATGACTGCAGCTTTATTTCACGATGCAGGACACACTATCGGCTATGACAATCATGAATATTACGGTACCCAGATTGCACGTGAGTGGTTGCCTAAATTTAATTACACCGAAAAACAAATTGACGAAATTTGCGACATAATCATGGCTACTAAACTGCCACCTCAACCCAAAACACTTTTACAAAAAATTATTTGTGATTCTGATTTGGATTATCTAGGCAGAAGTGATTTCATTCCGGTTTCAAATACTTTATACGAAGAGTTAAAAGCACAAAACAAAATAGGCTCTTTAAACGATTGGAATAAGATACAAGTAAAATTTCTATCGGCGCATCATTTCTTTACAAAAACTGCGAACAGTTTGCGCGAAGTTAATAAACAAGCACAAATTGAACGAATTAAAGAACTAATTGACTGGGGTGATGAAGATCCTGATGAGTTTTTAGGCATCAAAAAAGAAAAAGAAAAGAAAGAAAGTTAATAACATGAAACCGCCAAATTATGTTTGTCGAAAAGCAAAAAACTTGTTCGCCGAAAGTCCGGCAGGCTTGTTTTCGATTTAGGGCTTGCTGAAAAGCTCATATGTACATCTATTTTGGATTTTGTGAAGTGCAGATGTATAGAAATACTTCAAGCTGAACAAAATACAAAAGAGGTGTGCAGCTGAGCAGCGAAAAACATTATGATTTGTAGATAATAAATGCATGCTTTTTCTAACATTGTATTTGAAAACCTTGCATTTCGACACAATAAAACAAACATAAAATGTTGATTAATAACATATTTAGCGTTTTTCAGCAAGCCCTATTTACAATAAAACAATAGCCCTGACTTAAAAGTCAGGGTTTAGGGTATTGCATAGTGTTATGGGTTTAGCCCAAAATGATTTTCTGCAAATAAAAAGTACCGTATTATTAAATATAACTTGCGGATTTAAGAATAAACTCAGTTTGATTTTTCAAAGATGCTCATTTGATATTTTATACAAACGAACATACTCATCCTCATAAAGTAAAGTGTATTTATATTTTGATAAGCTGGAAAACTTCTCGTTTTTATCTTTATCTTCCGAAATGTAATTATATGGATAATTTTTATCAAATCCTGAACGAAAAAGCTCAATGTGTTTTTTATCCAAATACATAGCTTTAAATTTTAAAAACGTATAATATCGTACTTCATTGGTACTGTAAATACTTGTATTATCATCAATTAGACCGGCATAGTAATAGGCTTTATTATTTATTTGTTCTTGTTGTTTACAATGATTATTAAACGAGAAAAATAAAATCAAAGCCATAAAAACAGAAACACCTGTCAAAAGAAAATTAGCCTTTTGCTTTTCCCGCTTTATCGTTTTTAATAAAAACTCGGTAAACAGTCCATAGCTCAGAGCAATAATTAGCGAGTTGAAAATAAACAATCGTTTAAAGGGCATAATCCTCTGAAAAAGAGAAATTAATAAGGGAACAAACAAAAAACTTAATATAAAAAGAAATAGGACTTTTTTGCTTTTAAATGAATAAACAAATCCTACAAGCACTACAATGAATGAAAATAGTGCAAAATAAAAATTATTCCCTGTTATCCAGATAAAATAATCCGGAAGAAATTGAAAATACTCTTTAATAAAAACAGGAAACTGCAATGCTTTCATAAAATTATAAGAGCTAAAAGCACCAATTCCGTTTATAAATAATACAGGTAAGTATAAAATACTTACTATTAAAGCGGTAATGAAAGATACAATAAAAAACTGCCTCAAATATCTTTTTTTATAATTTATTCCGACAATTAAAAAATAAAAAACTACCTGAGATGCATAAACATACACATAAACCGGCACACTGTAAAAGCCAAAAACACTCGACAAGACATACAGTACCCATAAATTTTTCCGGTTTTTAATCGTTTGAGATAATTTTAAAAGCACGAAACTTGACAGTATCGTAAAAAACAACAACAAACTATATCCGCGTGCAAGAAATCCATATTGTAAAACAGGAAGTGAAAAAGAAAAAAATACAAAAGCGATAAATTTAGCTTTACGATTTAAAAACTTATTAAAAAAAAGAAAAGCAAAGAAACTTAATAAAAGTCCCGCAATAAATGAAGTAATACGTAATGAATAAATAGGACTAATTGGCAATAAATCAAATACATTGCATAATAGAGAATGTAAAATATGATTGTTGGTCAAATTATAGTAAGAAACGGCGGCTAAAAATCCCGACTTAACATAATTCAAATAAGTAAAAGCTTCATCATTGGTTATGGGCTGAGCAAAAAAATAATACAATTTAATCAAGGCAGCCGTACTAAATATCAATGCAAAAATCAGCCAGTCGCGTTTTGAAATACTATGTATTTCAGATAGAATACCTTTTATTGTATAGCAAGTAAAATCAGTAAGTTTTTTATCAAAATACGAATACCATTTTACCACTGTAAATAAAAATATCAGTGAGATTGCAATAAAGGCAAGACGTAAAAGTTGAAACTTTTCACGGCTTAAATATTCCGTTTTAAATTTATCAATTTTATCAGGTTTACCGGCATGCTCAAGTATAAACACAATAAAATCGTGATAAGAGTAAACCATTAAAAAAACAGAAGAAATCAACAAAAAAAATCCGGTAAAAACGATAAATAGTCTGAAAATATATTTTGTAAGGCGCATCTTTAAAAGATAATTAGTATTTGTCTATAAAGTCAAGCGTTTGGTCTATAAAATTCGAGTTCAAGACGTGCAATAAATACAAACCGCAATATACTAAAAGTATTCGAGGATTTGTATTTTGAGCAACAAGGCAGAAATCGGACTTTAAAGACAAACTATCAGGCTTAATCGCTTATTTTTATTTCGCGCACCATTAACTGCAAAATTTTAACACCTTGCCACTCATTTTCTTCAATCGAATAACAAATGTCAAAACTCTTTTTTTGTTTAATTGCAGGTAAATACTTTTCGGCAACACCAAAGGCAATACCTTTCATACGTGTATGACTACTATCTTTAATGTTTAATTGTAGATGTGATTTATCCGCTCCTACTGCACGCGAAAAACCGGTATCCATAACATTTTCAGTTACATATACAGGTGTCATGTTTCCGGGTCCAAAAGGGGCAAACTGTCGGATTACATTAAAAAAATTGGGTGTAATTTCTTTAAAGCTCAATTTTGCATCAATTTCAATCTTAGGAATTTGCTGTTCTGCTGTAATCATACTTGAAACCACCTTATTAAAACGCAAACGGAATTTATCAATATTCTCAATTTTAATGCTTAGTCCCGCAGCATGTTTATGCCCGCCAAAACTTTCCAATAAATCACTGCAAGCATCAATAGCCGCATACAAATCAAAACCATCTACAGAACGTGCCGAACCGCTTGCCATTCCTTTCGACTTTGTAAGCACAATGGTTGGTTTATAATAATGCTCAATAATACGCGAAGCAACAATACCTACTACCCCTTTATGCCAATCTTCTTTATACAAAATTGTGGCTTTATGTAATTTCCATTCTTTATTATCCTCAATCATTTGCAAAGCTTCTTGCGTAATGCTTTTATCCAATCCCTGTCGCGTAACATTAAAATCATTAATATCTTTACTGAATTGTTCCGCAGGTTCTTTGTCATCAGAAATCAGCAGTTTCACGGCACTTCTTCCTGATTCGATTCTTCCGGCAGCATTAATTCTTGGTCCGATTTTAAAAACACAGTCCGAAATAATTATTTTTTTATCTTTTAGACCCGCAACTTCAATAATGGCTTTAAGTCCTTCTCTTTTTGTACGGTTCAGCTCTTTTAGTCCGTAATATGCCAACACACGATTTTCTCCGGTTATCGGAACAATATCCGAAGCAATACTTATTGCCACAATATCCAAATACGAATAAAGTTCTTCAAAATTTCCTGAATTTTGCTGTGAATAGGCTTGCAATAATTTAAAACCCACACCACAACCCGATAATTCTTTATACGGATAATTACAATCTTTGCGTTTAGGGTCTAAAACTGCAACAGCCTCAGGAATTTTATCGCCCGCAGTGTGATGGTCGCAAATAATAAAATCAATATTGTTTTCATTGGCGTATTCAATTTTATCCACTGCTTTTATACCGCAATCCAAAGCAATGACCAAATCAAAATTATTTTCTTTGGCAAAATCAATACCCTTGAACGAAATTCCATAACCTTCGTTGTAGCGGTCGGGAATGTAATAATCAATATCTGTAACTATTTTACGTAAAAACGAATAAACCAATGCTACCGAAGTAGTACCATCCACATCATAATCTCCGTAAACAAGTATTTTTTCTTTGTTTGCAATGGCTTGATTTAAACGCTGCACTGCTTTGTCCATATCAGCCATTAAAAAGGGGTCGTGCAAATGCTTTAAATCAGGACGAAAAAAGCGCTTGGCTTCATCAAAGGTATTAATTCCACGCTGAACAAGCATTGTAGCAATGGGTTTGCTAACATTCAGTTCCTGCATGAGTTTATGAATAGTGGCTGTATCGCCTTCGTCTTTCAGTATCCAGTTTGATTCCATTATTTTTCAGATAATTAATTGCTACGAAATTAACAATAAATTCTATCAAACTTTTTTTAACTTTGTTAAAGTTTTAAACAAGCATAATTATCCAATGAAAAAAATAATATTTATTTTAATCCTTTCTCAATTTACAGCATGTATTCCTCACAGAATTTATAAAGAATTTGATGAATTTGAAAACCTGCGTAAGTTTAAAATAAGTCAAATCTATAACGCAAAAAAAGACTTTACAGGCACTCGACAAATAAAAATCAATTATTATAAAACCATTAGCCAAAATGGTGAAATTGACATTAGCGCACGATTAATTGCCTATTCAACAGCAGAAGACGGCAAATTAAATGAGCATCTTGACATTCGGATAGGAAATGAAATATATACTACCGATTTTTATAATTATCAATCAAATTATGATTTATATCCCGATGTTGATATTAGTGTAAATAATGATGATGATGACAATGACCCTTACGAGATTAGCCATAGTAATAGTGAAAACATTAGGCATTTGGCAGATTTTAATCTTTCTCAAACTCTTGTAGAACATATTTTAAATACCGAATTATTGTCTATGCGATTCTATATTGGCAAAGAGGCTTATACCCTGCGATTTTCAAAATTTGAATTAAAACAATTGAAAAAGTTTTTGCTGGTTCAGTAAAACTCTAAATCTACAAATAAAATAAGCGTTATTTTTATTTGCGCAATATATCCGTATGACTTCTACCGGCAGTCAAACGGGTTTCAATTTTTAGAATTTATACGACAAAAAGGATAAAGAACAAAAGAAATTTGGGCTTTAGCTCATAAAACAATTAAAGAGATATTTTATAAAGAAAAAATTAATAGCCGTAGCATTTATGCTACGGAAAGAATAAAACATCAAAAAATTTGGGCTTTAGCCCATGTCCCATTGTGAACTATCTATCCCACGGCATAAATGCTACGACTATGAAAATCATCAATAATTACCTTAAATCTGCAAATATCGAATTAAATGTGCAAGAATTGCAATTCATCTCTTCTACAAAAATTCAGATATTTTTTGTTTTTGTGTTTTGTTGATATTGAGCTATCTTTGCGCATTAATTTTTTATCAATACTAAAATGGAATTAAGCGAACAGGAAATCATCAGACGCAAATCATTACAGGAATTAATTAATTTAGGAATAAATCCGTATCCGGCTGCTAAATATGAAGTTACAGCACACAGTAAAGAAATTTTAGAAAATTTTGACCCTGAAAAGAAAAATTTTCAAGAAGTAAGTGTTGCCGGAAGAATTATGAGCCGCAGAATAATGGGTAAGGCTTCTTTTGTTGAAATTCAAGATGCCGAAGGAAGGATACAGGCTTATGTTAACCGAGATTTGATTTGCCCGGGAGAGGATAAAACTTTTTACAATACCGTTTTTAAAAAACTTTTAGATATTGGTGATATCATTGGCGTAAAAGGAGAAGTTTTTATCACGCAAACCGGTGAAACATCCATTCGCGTTAAGGAACTGACCATTTTAAGTAAATCAATACGCCCCTTGCCCATTGTTAAAGAAAAAGACGGTAAGGTTTATGATGCCTTTTCAGACCCTGAGATGCGCTATCGTCAACGATATTTGGATTTAATTGTAAACCCTCAGGTAAAAGAAGTGTTTGTTAAACGCACAAAAATAATGAACACCATGCGCGAAATATTTAACAAACACGGGTATTTGGAGGTAGAAACCCCTATTTTACAGCCCATTCCGGGAGGTGCAGCAGCACGCCCGTTTATTACACACCATAATGCGCTGGATATTCCTTTGTATTTGCGTATTGCCAACGAATTATATTTAAAACGCTTAATTGTTGGTGGATTTGATGGTGTGTACGAATTTTCAAAAGATTTCCGCAACGAAGGAATGGACAGAACACACAATCCGGAATTTACGGTAATGGAAATTTATGTTGCCTATAAAGATTATTTCTGGATGATGGAATTTACCGAACAAATGCTTGAAAAAATAGCTTTGGCTCTTCACGGAACTACTAAAGTTAAAATCGGAGAAAATGAAATCGATTTTAAAGCACCGTACAGGCGTTTGACAATGATTGATGCCATTAAAGAATATACCGGTGTAGATATTACCGGAATGAATGAAGATGAATTGCGCAAAGTTTGTAAAGACTTGAACATTGAAGTTGATGAATCCTTTGGTAAAGGCAAACTCATTGATGAAATTTTTGGTGAAAAGTGTGAGCATAATATGATTCAACCCACTTTTATCACGGATTATCCTGTTGAGATGTCGCCATTGTGTAAAAAGCACAGAGACAATCCGGAACTTACTGAACGGTTTGAACTAATGGTAAACGGTAAAGAGCTTGCCAATGCCTATACTGAATTAAACGACCCGATTGACCAATTGGAGCGCTTTAAAGAACAACTAAAACTTTCGGAAAAGGGCGATGATGAAGCCATGTTTATTGATATGGATTTTGTGCGTGCTTTAGAATACGGTATGCCTCCTACCTCAGGCATGGGTATCGGTATTGACCGCCTGACCATGTTTATGACCGGACAAGAAAGTATTCAAGATGTTTTATTTTTCCCGCAAATGCGTCCTGAAAAGAAAGAGCATATTGATGCAAAAGAAAAATACATAGAACTTGGAATTGAAGAAGAATGGGTACCCATTATCCAAAAATTAGGATTCAAAACTATTGAAAGCCTAAAATCTGCTAAAGCAGGCAAGTTGCATCAGGATTTGTGCGGATATAACAAAAAAAATAAACTAGGGCTAAAAAATCCTGCATTAGATGATGTAAAGAAGTGGGTTGAGTAATGAAAATCTAAATTAGAAATCATTTACAATTCTGAAAGCCTACTCGATAATAAGTGAGTAGGCTTTCAGTACTTCACAAGGTTTTTATTTTAGATATCCAGGTAATAAATTGATATTGGTAACAAGCCAAAAGAAAAATGGAGAAAAAATTGTAATCGACGTATAATATCACTAACTTTACACGTAAAAGAAATGGATACTAAGTTGACATTAAGATTAGATGAACGCGTCATACAAAGAGCCAAGGATTATGCCAAGAAGCATAAAATCAGCCTTTCAAAAATGATAGAAAACTATCTGAATAGTTTAACAAGGGAGCTTGAGCTTGATGATAAAGAGGAGATTACACCTTTTGTAGAAAGCCTGAGCGGGATTATAAACTTGCCGGAAGATTATAACCTCAGTAAGGACTATACAGAACATTTAACAGAAAAACACCAATGAAAAGGCTTTTTCTTGAAACAAACATAGTAATCGATTTATTATCGCGCAGATTACCATTTTATGAAGAAGCAGCGGTAATTTTCTCACTATCAGACAAAAAGAAAATAAAACTATTCATTTCCTCATTGACAATAGCCAATATGGGCTACATATTAACAAAGCAAATAGGTACAAAAAAGGCAAAAGAGGTACTTAGAAAGCTTAGGCTTATAGTTCAGGTTTTACCCTTAGAAGACAAAATAATTTCTTTGGCATTAAATGATGATAATTTTAAAGACTTTGAAGACGGCTTACAATATTATACTGCCGCAGAGAATGATATAGAGATAATCATAACCCGAAACTTGAAAGACTTTAAATATTCAAAAATACCTGTTATGACAGCAAAACAATTTATAGAACAAAGAAAAACTAAATAAATGAGACTGTTACCGGAAAAAAACATATACATATACGGGACTTAACAATCGGTTTAAACAATTGATCAAACCCCTGCCCGGAGAACATCAAAAAGAAAATTTAAGTCTTGCTTTAGCTGCTTGCGAAATCATTTTCCAAAAGTTTAAAAAAACAGACTCCCGATATGATTTAACACAGGATCTGGTAAAAAATGGACTTGCATTGACAAAATGGCCCGGACGTCTTGAACATGTTATGCAACAGCCGCTGGTCATTCTGGATGGTGCGCATAACCTTGTTGCAGCAAAAGTGTTGGGCAAACATTTAATCTCAATACTAAATAATAGAAAACTGACACTTGTGCTGGGAATTCTTGATGACAAGCCTTTTGAAAAAATGCTTGAACACCTGGTTCCGAACGCTGATACCATCATCGTCACAAAAGCAAAAATAAACAGGAGTCTTGAAACGGATGTATTAAAGGACGCTGTTAAAAAAATCACAAAAAGCCCTTGTTTGATCATTGAGGATGTAAAGGACGCTGTGTCACATGCCATTGATGTGAGCTCTGCAAAAGATGTAGTATGCATTGCAGGTTCCTTATATGTTGCCGGAGAAGCCAAAGAAAAATTTGATAATGACTTGATCAAAAAGTAAACTTGAAGTAAAAACAAAGATACGCGCTCGTAGCCCAGGGGATAAGGCGTCAGCCTCCGAAGCTGAAGATCGCTGGTTCGATTCCAGCCGGGCGCACCAAAATTAATGAATCCTAAATTAAAATCCCATCTAAAGACCAAGCTTAAAATCGGGCTTATCAGCTACCGCAGCAATCCCCATTGCGGTGGTCAGGGCGTTTATGTCCGGCATTTATCCAGGGCCTTATCCGATTTGGGACACGATGTTGAAGTGATTGCAGGCCCGCCAGATCCCCAGCTTGAAGAAAATGTCGGTCTCACCATGCTTGATACCCTGGACCTGTACAACCCTGACAATCCTTTTCGAACACCACAACTTCGGGAACTTAAGGACCCGGTGAATTTTCTCGAATGGCTGGATGTTTCCACCATGGGGTATCCCGAGCCATTTACTTTTGGAATGCGTGTTAAACGGCACCTCAAACAAACAAACAAAACCTATGATATCATCCATGATAACCAATGCCTGTCCTATGGAATATTGTCACTGGCAAAAAGAATGCCGGTGACAGCAACCATTCATCATCCCATGACGGTGGACAGACGGCTTGCTGTTCAAAGCACCCGATCCTTTATTAAAAAGGTCAAAGCCTTAAGGTGGTACTCATTTATCGGGATGCAAAAACGTGTGGCAAGGAAACTGCCTTCAATCATCACTGTTTCCGACAGTTCAAAAAAAGACATTGCAAAAGAGTTCAACATTTGTGAATCTAAATTTACAACCATTCCCATCGGTATTGATCTGCATAATTTTTTCCCCATTGAGTCCATCAAAAAAGACCCCAGCCGCATTATTGTGACCAATAGTGCGGACACGCCTTTAAAGGGGCTTTATCATCTTTTGTTCGCATTAAAGGGGGTGCTTAAAAAAAGGCCTGTAAAACTCATTGTTATCGGAACGCCTAAAAAGAACGGCGGCATTGAAAACCTTGTTAAAAAGCTTGATCTTTCCTGTGCCATTCACTTTACCGGACGTATTGATCATGAACAATTTGTCAAGGAGTATGCAAAATCAAGCCTGGCAGTTGTACCCTCTCTTTATGAAGGATTTGGCCTGCCTGTGGGAGAAGCCATGGCCTGTCGAGTTCCGGTCATCTGTACGACAGGCGGAGCCCTGCCTGAAGTTGCCGGGGATGCGGCAAAGCTCATCCCCCCGGGTGATGCAAAGGCTTTGGAAACGGCAATTTTGGAATTACTTGAAGACACTGCACAACGAGAAGCACTTGCACAAAAAGGATACGAAAGGGTTCTAAGTGAATTCACCTGGGAAAAAACAGCCATAAAAACGGTTAGCACATACAGGAAGATTATTCGTGATTACCATTGATTTTCAAAACCTATCCATCCGCCCCAATGATCTGATTCTTGATATCGGGTGCGGAGAGGGAAGACATACGATAAGCGCAGGTCAAAAGCAAGGCACCATTTGCGTTGGTGCGGATTTCGGATTTGAAAACCTTGTTGAAACAAAAAAAAAACTGGCTTTCCATAATGCCATTGATGACCTTAATTGCAAAAGTATTGACCTGTCCTGCATGGATATCACAACGCTTCCCTTTAAGGATAACAGTTTTGATGTGGTTATCTGCTCCGAGGTATTAGAGCATATTCCGGATGACAACCAGGCACTGTCTGAGCTTGCACGTATTGTAAAACCCGGCAAAACCCTTGCCATCAGTGTGCCAAGATATTGGCCGGAAAAAATCTGCTGGATGCTGTCTGATGAATATTTTAATGCAAATATGGGCCATGTCAGAATCTACAAAAAAAATCCATTAATAAGATGTGTCGAATCATTTGGGTTTTCCCATTTTCACTCCCATCATGCCCATAGCATCCATGCCCCTTACTGGTGGCTTAAATGCTTTTTTGGCCCCAACAGGATTGATGCCCGCTTAGTCAATCTTTATCACCGGATTCTTGTCTGGGATTTAATGAAACAGCCCCAACTCACCTCATTCATTGATAAGCTTTTCAACCCGATTCTGGGAAAAAGCCTTGTCCTGTATTTTATAAAGCAATGAGACCTGGGTAAACGCATTTAAACTTGGCATGAATTTTATTTCTTTGTTTTACAGGCACTTATGCAAAACAAAATTTTCATTTGCGTTTACCTTCAAACCGTAACTACCTGAAATCATTAATATGGAAAAGTTACATGCGTTAGCCCTGGCAATGAGGCCTTAAAGGAAGTATTTTGCAAAACTGTTTGATAAACCTTTAAAACACCTATATTCTGTTTAACATCTTTAATCGCCATTTTATGCAGGGAACTGCATTCATGAACCAGACGCTGGGCAAAGGAGATCCACAATGAACCGATTCTTTTTTCTTTTATCTGCCTTATCGTTTTTTATCTTTCTTCAAGCCTGCACTGTTTCAAAGCTGAATGTGAATAATAACAGCATCCAGCCCCGAAACCCAAGGCAAGATCCTTTAATAGGGAAAATCATTGATGCACACACCCAAAAGTCAATTGATTTTAAACAATTGATTCAAGGTATTAAAAATAGTGATATCATCTATCTTTCTGAAAAGCATGACAATCCGGATCAACACGCATTCCAGAACAAGGTAATCAAAGCACTCCTGGATGACCAACTAAAACCAACCATTGGTTTTGAATTCTTTGCCATGGAAAGCACACCGGACCTGCTCAATTTTATTGATTCTGCAAATGTTGTCCATTCAAAAAAAGCTGAAGAAACAATTGCAAAAGATCTGAGAAAAAAACTGGGTTGGGATTCGCAATCAGATAAAATGTGGGCCTATTACTTTGAATTGCTAAGCCTTGCCCGTGAAAAAAAATTACTTACAGCCGGAATCGACCTGCCCAAAACCTTGAAAAAACGAATCACAAGAAAGGGCCTGAATGGATTAAGCCCGCTTGAAAAAGAACAGCTCTTTTCGACCCATCTTAAAGATAATGCCTACAAAGATTATATGTCCGACATATTCAAAGTTGTGAATTGCGGGATGGGTCAGGGTAAGATGCAGTCAAAGCTGTATGATACATGGGTGGCAAGAAACGATAGAATGGCCTTGTCCATCACTCAACTTAATAAACATAAGAAAGGGCCTGTAGTTATTATTTTAGGAGGAGGTCATACTGAATACGGCCTGGGCGTCATGGACAGAGTTAAGGCCATTGATCCGGATATCAAACAAGTAAATATTGGCCTAAAAGAAATATATGTCCACCCGGCAAAGCTTGCTGACTACCTTGACCCATTGACGCTTGAAGGGCATGAAAAGACCTTGCCTGCAGACTATCTTTATTTTAGTCAGCGAGTATCCTATGACGATTCTTGTGAAAAATTCAAATCGCAATTAAAAAAGATGAAAAGAAAAGCCCAAGAATAATCCCCTATCTTGCAAAAGCCATGAAGGGTAAAAATTCTGCTTGAATGGATGACAATTATCCTATAAGTTTTTATATGAAAGAACTTTGTTGTTGACAACCTTGTCTGAGGCATTGCCGTTTTCGGGTTTGTCCAAACACCGGTATGGTATGATCAACACACAGCATCTTGACCAGAAATTATTTCATACGGTTTAAGCTGGTCCCGGCAACCCATTCTCCCCGGTTTTGGTTTTCAGTTCCCGGTGAAGGGTAATGGTAAATTGCGTGCCTTTACTCGGGTCGGAATCCACAAAGACCTTCCCGCCATGTTCCTGGATAATCCCATAAACGACAGACAGTCCAAGCCCGACCCCCTTTCCCTTTCTCTTTGTTGTAAAAAAGGGCTCAAATATTTTTGAAATGGTTTCTTTTGGGATGCCGTTGCCTGTATCGCCGATTTTAAAACTGATGGTCTTCTCTTTATCATTTCTACAGGTACTAATGGTAAGTCGTCTTGTTTCCGATCGTGACATACTTTCACTGGCATTGGAAATCAAATTCATGATCACTTGTTTTATCTGATCTTCAGATCCACTGATCAAGGGCAGATTTTTCTCAAGATTTTCAATGACCCGGACCTTATTAATTTTCAGCAGGTTGGCATTTAAAATCAAAATTTGTTCTATTAAATCGTTGATATCAAACTTGACCACTTCAATTTTTGATTGTCTTGCAAACACCAGAAGATTATTGACAATACGGCTTATCCTCCGGGTCTCTGTATCCATAAGATCTAAATATTGACGGAACAGATCAAGCTCGGCCTGATGAATCTCGTCCTCTTTTAAGATACGCTTTGACAATATGACAAGGCTCAATATCCCTGCCACCGGATTATTTATCTCATGAACAACAGAAGACGATAATTTGCCCAAAGAGGCCATCTTATCCTGATGGAGCAACCTTTCGTGACTGTCTTTTAATTGCCTTGTCCGTTCCTCCACCATCTTGACCAGATAATTCTGGGTCGCTTTTTCATCGGATTTTCTTTTGGTTATATCCCGACTGATCTCAACAAACTTGGAAATCTTGCCTTTCTTCTCCCATATGGGATAAATGGTGACCTCTGTGTACCTTGGTTGATCATCCGGCCCGATACGTATCAATTCCTGGGTGCAGTGGCGTTTTTCTTTGATTACTTTTTCAAGCGTACACTTTTCGTGGCAATTGCTGCTTTTACGATCTGTTTCCTTGAACACCTCATAGCACTTTCTTCCAATAACATCCTCTCTTTTATAGTGCATATGCTTTAAAAAGGCATCGTTAACCTCTAAGATTTCGCGCTGGGGAGACATGATCAGGATAAAATCCCGGATGCCGTTAAGAATGGTCGTCATTTCATTTAGGGGAAGAGTCACGGTACTTTCCTTTTTTGATTAGGCCAGGCTAACCCATTTAACTTGACCAGCCTAATGATTCCAAACACCTTTTTTTACCATACGATCATCATAACCCGCAATGGATAAAAAAATTAAATGTCTGACCGTTTTTAATGAAGTGTAGAAAATCAAGAATCAACTGTTGTAAAATCCAACATCCGGTAAAAGCCCCGTGTTTCAAAGGAGTTCAATCAAATACAAATGGCAGGTCGACATTGACTGTTGTAAAATCCATCAACTGCCACATCCTTAATAATCTGAATTAAAGATCATAAAACTATACATAAATTTTAAAAACCTTACTCTATGCACCTTTCAAAAAAAATCATATACCAATTATCCCTTTGGTATCCTTCTTGCTCTTATAGATTTACAAATGACGCAAAGAATAAACTAAATGATATGTTAAAAAAAACTAAGGAGAAAAAAAATGGAAAAAGAGATGAGCAGACAAGCCGGAACAAAAACATCAACCCTATGGGAAAATGCCAAAGCAAATGATGCACGTCCTTGTATCTGGATGCAGGCCGGTGTTACCGCAAAGAAAAACTGCAATAATTTTTATGACTGTACCTGCTGTAAGTATGATTCAGCAATGGAAAAACAAGCCATCGCCGGAAAACATCTAAGCTGGCAGGATTCCATGCGCATGCGGGACGGCAACCAGAGAACCTGCCGCCATGCAATGACCGGACGAGCGGATTACCGAACCTGCCCTATGAACTATAATTGCGACAGGTGCGAGTTTGACCAATATTTTGAAGAAACACTTTCCGCCGGTATCGGACACAGCAACCTTGAAATGACGGATGTAAAAGGATTCAAGATGCCTAAAGGTTATCATTTCCATAACGGTCACACCTGGGCCAGCATTGACAGTGGCGGCATCATCCGAATAGGCATGGATGATTTTGCATTCAAAGTGATGGGTGGACCTGATGGATTTGAGCTGCCGCTCATTGGACAGGAACTGAATCAGAATATCCCTGCCTGGGGTATTAAACGCGGTACAAACGTTGCCGACATCCAATCTCCCATCAACGGCGTTATAACAAAAGTAAACCATAAGGTTGCAACATCACCCGAACTGCCCGCTGATACGCCTTACCGGGATGGATGGCTCTTCACCGCACACAATTCAGATATTAAAGGAATTCTGAAAGAACTCATGGCCATGGAAGAGAGTGAAAAATGGTTGAATGAAGAAGTCACTACCTTGGAAGGCATGATAGAAAAAGTGACGGGCCCATTAGCCACAGATGGCGGCTTGCTGCAAAAAGATGTTTATGGCAATCTGCCTGGCCTTGGCTGGAACAATCTGGCCGAAACGTTTCTTAAAGCCTGATTATTCAGGGTTCACCCAAAGATTGATTATCAATCTTGCTTGAACCCATAAGTGAACAAAGGAAGGGTTACAATGACATCTTCATTAGTGCAAAAAAGATTGCCTGCCTGCCTCTGGATGCAGGCAGGCGTGGTTGCAAAAAAACACTGCCCCCACAACTTTGACTGTACCGGTTGCCGGTTTAACAAAGCCATGAACCGGGTGTGTATGAAAAACGAAGAGTTACGGCATAAGAGATTGCCATTGACCGGCAAGAAAGCAACTTTTGAATTCTGGATGGATCGGTTGCGCAAGATGCCGGCTGCCAAACGGCCCTGCATACATTCCATGAAAGGCCGAATTGACTATAAAAACTGTCCCAAATCCTATCATTGCAATGATTGCGAATTTGACCTGTATTTCCATGACCAGTTCCGGGTTCATACGGTGATGCAACCGATTGGATTTGATGACATCCATGGCGTTTCCATGCCAACTGGATATTATCTGCATCCGGGCCATACCTGGATCAAAATAGAGGAACAAGGCGTTGTCAGAATCGGAGTTGATGATTTTGCCGCACGTCTTTTCGGTAATTTCGATCATATAAAAGCACCCTTGACGGGCAAAGAACTCACCCAAGACCAGCCCATGATATCCTTGTCCCGAAATGATAATGAGGTCCGGTTTATTGCCCCTGTTTCCGGCGTTGTTATGGAGGTTAATACAGCGTTGAACCAGAATCCTGAACTGATCACCCAATCGCCTTATACCGATGGCTGGATATTTATGATTTATTGTCCGAATTTAAAACTGGAATTAAAAAAACTGATGTTCATGAATTCCTGTAATGCTTTCATAAACACAGAAGTAGACCGGCTCTATGATTTTATAGAAGAAGAAACCCAGCTCAAAGCTGCGGATGGTGGACATCTGGTTTCAGATATCCATGCAAATTTACCCACGGTTCCCTGGGAACATCTGGTGAAAAAATTCATCCCTCAAGGCGTTTAAAAGGCCTGTCAAAAAGATTTTTGATACTGTCCCCAAACAGGATGGTACAATATCGGCAGAAACGATCGGATTTATGATCCACATCTTCAAGTTTTCTGCAATAATGCATGATGCAGCTTGAATCATCGCAGTGCCGCAGATCAAAGGTATGCCCCAATTCATGGGCAGCCTCTTTGACGATACGGATACGACCCTCTTCAAGGGGGTCAGTCTTGGGATCATCCACCAGCCTTGATATGGAAATAATGCTCGACACACCCCCTAATTGGGCTTCCCCATAGACATGGGTTAAAATAGGGATAAACAAATCCTCCTGGGTAACCGCCAGAATTTTCAAACAATCTTCCGGTGCTTTTTTTTCTAATTCTTCCAAAATCCGGGTGGAAAAATACTGGTTGCGATCCTGATCAAATGCAAATTCAATATCCCCCAAAAGAGACTTTATTTGCGTATCAAACCCGAACAGACGACCTATTTTGTCCGCAATAATGGTGCTGATCCAGGAAGGAATCCGACCGATGGGTGAAATAAGAATAATATTTTTAGAACTCATGTGCAGGCTTGTTAACAGGCTTAAGGTTTCAGGTCATAGCGCTTGATCTTGTTATAGAGCGTAGATCTGTCAATTCCTAAAATTGCCGCACCCTTGGATATATTCCAACTGGTCTGCTGTAATATCTTAAAAATATGCTCTTTTTCGATATCATCTAAAGAAAAACCTTGGGGTTTGGTTTCCTGTATCAAATCATGCCCGATCGGCAGATCATTGGCAGTGATTGTCCGTGTCTTGCAAACCACAACAGCCCGTTCAATTGCATTTGATAATTCCCTGACATTGCCGGGCCATTCATGCAGCATCAATTCGTCCATGGCATCCCGGCTGATCCGTTCAACCCCACGGTTCACTTCCTGGGTAAATCGGGATAAAAAATGTTCCGCCAGAAGAGGAATATCTTCTTTTCGTTCACGAAGCGGCGGCATGGTAAAGGAAATAACATTCAATCGATAAAACAAATCCTCTCTAAAGGACCGGTCTTTTATGGCCTGCTCAATATCCGCATTTGTGGCGGCCACAACTCTGAAATCAGCTGAAATGGGCTGGGTTCCGCCCACCTTGTAAAAAATTTTATCTTCCAGTACCTGGAGCAGATCAATCTGCATGCGCATACTGATTTCACCAATCTCATCCAAAAACAGAGTGCCGCCGGCGGCAAGCTCCAATCGACCCTTTCGGGTTTCCTTGGCATCTGTAAAGGCACCTTTCCTATGCCCAAAAAGCTCACTTTCCATAATATTTTTGGGTATGGCACCGCAGTTCACGGCGACAAAAGGACCGTCTTTGGCCAGGCTGCTGGAGTGAATGGCTTTTGCAGCGAGCCCTTTACCGGACCCTGTTTCTCCTGTGATCAATACAGGAGACTCGGCGTCATTAATATCTTCAATCAATCTGAATATCTTCTGCATGGCCTCGGATTGTCCGATCATACTCTCAAACCGGGTGCGCTCTTCATATTCCTCTTTTAAAAACATATTTTCTTTTATTCGCGCACGGTGTTCGATCAGACGTTTGATCAACACCCCTAACTCATCAGGATCAAAGGGCTTTAAAATATAATCAAAGGCATGTGATTTCATGGCCTGCACGGCTGATGGCACAGAGCCGAAAGCGGTGATCATGATCACATCAATATCGGCGTATTCTTCCGACACATGGGCCAGTACCTCCATACCGGTCATACCGTCCATTTGAATATCCAAAAGCAGAATATCAAAGCTGTTGATTTTCAGGATTTCAAGAGCGTCTTCACCACTGGGCACAGTACTTACATGATATCCATCCCTTTTTAACCATCCGGCAAGGGACTCTCGGATAACCAGTTCATCATCCACTATCAGAATCCGGACCTGTTCCATTACTGCCTCCTGTTTAGGTAATCTCTACAGATATTCAACCAGTGTCTTTTGCTCATGCCGTTTTCGGGGGGTCTGCACTCCTGCTCGATATCCCAGAGCCACAAGCACAGCCACCTCATATTTATTTGTATCAATTTTCAAAATCTGTTCAACCTTCTGCTTTTCAAATCCCTCCATGGGACAGGTGTCGATATTCATGGCAGCCGCAGTGGTCATGATATTGGCAAGAGCTATATAGCACTGTTTGGAGCACCAGGCATATGCACTCATGACAGGATCAACCTCGGTTTCCATATACCATTTATATCGTTCAATATAGGCAAGGGCTGCATCCCGGGGCAGCCCGCGGCGCAAAAAATTTTGTTTAACATACTCAGTGTCAGGCGATACAACCGCAGGTCTTGCAAGAATTGCAATAACATGACTTGAGTCAGTGACCTGGGCTTGATCCCAGCAGGCGGGTCGAAGTTTTTTACGGATATCTTGAGATTCAAGGACAATGAATTTCCAGGCTTCCATGCCAAAAGATGAGGGCGACAGACAGGCGGCTTCCAGTATACAGTCCAACGCCTGGTCAGGTGTCTTTTTTCCAGGATCAAACTTCTTACAGGCATGACGAAATTTTAGCGCTTCAACAATCGGGTTCATGTAGATC
>JAKIUH010000355.1 GCA_021647685.1 Bacteroidales bacterium | reverse complement strand
ATTTAATGGTCTTGATTTTCCTCCTGATGCAATAATTACTGCTTTTGCGGTAAATTCATCTTTATCGTTTACCCCAATTTTTTTCACATCGCCGGAAAGATTTAATGAGCTGATTCTAATATTAGACTTTATGGTACAACCAAAACTCTTAGCTTGTTTCCGCATGGTTTTTGCAAGCATATACCCTGAAATGCTTTCAATGCCGGGATAGTTGGCAATTTCATGAGTTAAAACTACTTGTCCGCCTATGGTTCCGGTGTCTAAGATAAGGGTTTTTGTTTTTGCACGGGCAAGATAAATACCGGCTGTTAAACCGGCTGGTCCTCCTCCCAATATTATTACATCAAAATTATTTGTTTCCATAATTTGCTAAATTAAAAAATGTCATCCGGCACAAGGGCAGAATGACACCTTATTATTTAATCTATTTACTTACTTTTTAAACTCACTGTCTAAAATTTCAGTAATTTGTTCACGGTTTTGAATACTGCTGGTCGCTTTTACAACTTTTCCGTTTTTATAATAAACGGTGAATGGCAAACCCATAAAGCCTTGACATTCAGGTAGGTTGCGAATAACTGCAGCATGAGGGTTGTCAAAAAGCATATCTGCAAAAGCAACATGCTCGTATTCACCATCTTCTTGTAATTCTTCCATTACAGCATATACCGGAACACACATTGGTCCCATACGTCCGCAACAAATCATTACATTTTCATTTTCTTGTAAGAACTTGTTATAGTCCTCAGTATCTACAATATGTCTTAAATCAGTTTGTAATGTCATATCTAAATATTTTAATATTTAACCATATAAATAAATTGCTCGCAAAAGTATAAAAAAATATATATATGGCAAATATTGGATGTGTGTTCGTAGAAATCAAATAAAAATTATCAATGCCGGCAAAAAGAAGACAGCTTCTGTAACAAATCGGTAAATATCTTTTTGGTTAAAATATGTTTTATGCTTGTAAATAATAATTTGAGCGATAGCTATAACTAATAATATCGTGCTTGATGCTGTGTAAATAATATTAAACGGGAAAAGTAGGTTTATCACAATTAAGACTACAAAAGCCAAATAGAGTAGTATCTTCATAATGTTTGCCGTATTTTTGACACCTATTATAATAGGAAGTGAAGTGAAATTGTCTTTTAGGTCTTTATCGTATTCAAAAATGGAGATGAGTAATATATCTGCCCAAACAATTAGGAAAAAGACCAGCATAATTAAAATTTGGCAAATGTTTATTTCGGGATATGTTTTTACAAAGGGAGCAATGAAAATGCCAATAGTATATATTAGTGCAACAATCAGCTCTTTTTGTAACAAAAATACTCTTTTAGCATTGAATAAATAAAGCATTAAAAAATATACAGCAATAAAAAGTACAATTATAAATCCGGCTTTTATTAGTTTTATCTCAAAAAAGCGAAAACTCATATATATAACAATTGCAACAAAGAATATTTCAAAGATAGAAAGCAACTTAAAATATTTCCGGTAAAATAATCTGCGTTCTGCCGGTGTTTTATTTTTGGATTTCATGTTGTCCAGAAGATGATCTGCAGTGTATATTATCCAAACACTAATGCCTAAAATTATTAACCCGGTGTAATTTATTGGAATATTAAAAATCTTTTGAGCCATAATACCACCTGATAAAGCACCCAGTACTATATCTAAGGATAAAAAACTAAAATATTTATAATAATCAAAAAGTCTCATTCAATATTTCTTTGTCTAAAAATTGTATCTTTATGTCTATCATACAAAAGTAATTGTTTATCATAAGGGTTTGCCTTAATAAATATTTTTTTTTAATTTAGACAATTAAGATTTCTTATCATATGCAAAGATTTTTACTGACAAATATTTTTTTACTCATCCTTTCGCTTGGTCAATTAAATGCCCAAAATCCGGTAATTGACAGTTTAAGGCAGGTGTGGACTCATACAGCTAAGACTTTGTCAGATGGAGTATTAGTTATGATTTGTCAAATGAGTTTATCGAGAATATATCTCATGAAATACGTACGCCAATGAATGCTATAATTGGTTTTTCCGAAATTTTAGAGGCGGAAAACGGACTGGATAATAAGTACACTGAAATTATCCAAACGAATATGGAACGTTTATTGGGCTTAATGGATAATTTATTGGAACTGTCAAAGCATAAAGCCTGAACTTATGATTTAAAAATTGAATCATTTGCAATAAAGGATATTTTTGAAGATATAAAAAAATACGCCTACCAAAAGCGTAAATTTGAAAAAAAAGAACATATTAAATTTGATTTCATATGCAAGAATACTGATAAAAACAGGCTGTTTAAAACAGACAAACAAAAACTGATGAGTATTACAGGAATTGCTTAATAATGCAATTAAATATACTGATAAGGGTTCAATTTCAGTAGTATTTAATCGTGTAAATAATAACTTATCTGTTCTAATTAAGGATACGGGAATAGGAATTAAAAAAGAGAAACTCCCATTTATTTTTGATGCGTTTAATAAAATAAATATCGCTGAAAAATAATATAGAGGAACAGGAGTAGGTTTAGCCTTTGTTAAAAGCATAGTTGATGCATTAGACGGAAATATCTTTGTAGAATCGGAAGTAGGAAAAGGCAGTATTTTTACAGTTCATATACCCAATATAGAAAAGCCAAAAAATAAAAGCACCTATGTTTTTGAAATATTTTATAAAAGACTGTATCTTACAAAGTAAAAAAACTAAGATAATATGCGTATTTTGTTGATTGTTTTGACTGTAGTATTGAGTCCGTTTTTTCTTTTTTCTCAAGCTAAGAAAATTCAGTTTAGGCATTTAGATATAAAGCTTTCAGGATATAGTGTAAAAGCATTTGTGCAAGATTATAAAGGTTTTATGTGGATAGCTACAAGTAACGGCTTAAACAGGTATAATGGAAATAATGTTTCTTATTATATACACAATGCTTCAAACAAAACATCCATTAGCAATAATGGTATTATGGCACTGTATGAATCAAGTGATAGTAGCCTGTGGATAGCCACAATGAATGGATTAAATTTTTATGACAGAGCAAATGATAATTTTGTCCATTATTATTATAAAAATTCAAAAAACAGTAATGAAAATTCAATAACTGATATTGCAGAAGATAAAGAGGGGACTATTTGGATTGCCACATTAGGAGGTGTATGCCTTTTAAATAGAACGGAAAAAACTTTTAAAACTTTTGAAGAGTATCTTAATATTCCAATGTATAATTATTCTTCTAAAAAGTTTAATGTTCTCTATCAATTAAAAAGTGGTGTTTTTCTTGCCGGTAACGTTCTTGGTGATATTTATGAGTTTAATCTAAAAGAAAAATCGGTTAAAAAACTTATTTTTGATAATGGAGATGAACAAGAAACAGATTTGAACTTTATTACAGACATTTGCCAAGCCAAAAATGGTCAAATCTGGGTTTCATCAACGAAAACAGGTTTATTCAGGATTGATAAAATTGAAAATTCTCATGTATGGTATAAACACTTTCTGCATCATCCCAACAATCCGAATAGTCTTTCATCAAACAATATTCTATCTTTATGTCTGTACAATGAAAAGTATCTGTTAATTGGTACTGAAAATAGTTATTTGAATATTCTGGATATAAATTCAAACAGGGTTTCGTATTTTTCACAGTTAAACGAAAACAAATATGGTATTCCATTAAACTCATTTTGGACTATTTATAAAGATAAAAGCAATAGCTATTGGATAGGGACTTTTAGTAAAGGAATTTATATTATTGATAATAAGAATTTAAGTTTTAAATCTATTGTGCATAATGGCTGCAAACCGAATAGCCTTCCCGATTTTCCGGTAACTTCTTTTGCCGAAGACAAAGCCGAAAATATGTGGATTGGAATGGATGGGGGAGGGTTAAGTTATTGGAATAGAGATTTAAAAAAGTTTTATCCTTTTGAAGATATTTTTAAAATAAGAAAAGATAAAATAAAAAGTAAAGCAGTTTTGTGTCTGTATAACACTGGTAATTTAGGAATATGGGCAGGATTTTATAAAGGAGGAATTATTATCATAGATAATAAAAACAATATAAAACGCTTGACTACAGA
Organism: Bacteroidales bacterium; assembly: GCA_021647685.1. Classification (GTDB taxonomy): domain Bacteria; phylum Bacteroidota; class Bacteroidia; order Bacteroidales; family NBLH01; genus NBLH01. Next base: position 604 of record JAKIUH010000355.1, on the reverse strand, counting down.
GGAGGGTTTAAGCAGCAATTCAATTTCTTCAATAGTTGAAAATAAAAAAGGTGTTATTTATATTGGTACTTACGGCGGAGGAGTTGATATTTATAATACCCGGACAAGAAAATTCAGTAGATTATTTGATAAAAGAATGAATTTAAGTAAACTTGATATAAATGTGCTTTATGTAGATACTAAAGACCGGTTGTTCATTGGATTTAGAAATGAAGGTTTTGCACTTGTTGAATTTGATTCTGTGCGTAGGATGCATGTTAGACATTTTGAGTCGAACAATAGTGAAAAGAATAGTTTAAGTAGTAATAGTATTTTTTCATTTGCAGAGGATAGATATGGAAATATATGGATCGCTACAAGTGATGGACTAAATAAATTTACCGTCAAAAATGAAAAATTTGAGATTTTTCGACCCGAAAACAATGTGCTGTCGAACAGTATTGTTGGAATTATTTCTGATGATAAAGATAAACTATGGCTAAGTACTTACAATGGAATATGGTCTTTTGATCTGAAATCTGAAAAATTTAGACAATATACCCGAGCCGATGGAATTGAAAAAATGCGTTTTAATAAGCGAACATCTTTTTATAGAAATAGTAAA
>JAKIUH010000354.1 GCA_021647685.1 Bacteroidales bacterium | reverse complement strand
TGAAATTATTCCAATAGAAACAGAAATAAGTACTCCGGTTAAGATATTTCCAAGTGTTAAAACAAAATCTACATCAAAAGCCACCGAAATAATTTTTGTTCCGATAAATATAATCAGCAAACCAAAAACTCCTCCCATAAAAGTTAAAATTACCGATTCGTTTAAAAATTGTAATAAAATAAATGAGTTTTTAGCACCTAAAGCCTTTTGGATACCTATTAATTTGGTTTGCTCTTTTACTGAAACAAACATAATATTGGCAATTCCAAATCCCCCAACCAATATCGAAAATCCTCCGATAATAATACCCGTAATATTCAAAACAACAAATATACTGTCAAAATTTTGAGAAATAAGGCTCGATTGGTTTAAAGCAAAATTATCTTCCTCAGTAGGTTTTAACCGTCTGATGGAACGCATAATTCCAGTTAATTCTTCTACCAGCTCGTTGCCACTTATTCCTGTGTGCGCTTTTACCATAATCATAGGGTTCATACGGTCGCTTTTTATGTCAAAAATAGTTTTTGCATAATTAATTGGTAAAAGTACCTGCTCGTCGTTACTAATACCAAAAGCATCCGAACCCTCTTTTTTGAAAACTCCAATGATTTTAACTTTATGTCCGAGTATTTTTATAGTTTTCCCAATGGGGTTTTCGTCCTGAAAAAGTTTTTCTGAAATTACAGATCCAATAATTGCTCTGTTTTTTCCGGTATTAGATTCAAATAATGAAAAATATCTCCCTTTTTCAATTTCAAAAGAACGTATATCTTCATAATCGTGTGTGGCAGAAAAAATAGTTACTCCTTCGGCTGAATTATCTTTGTACTGTATGTTTTTATTGGTAGAAATCATAAATGAGGCAGCTTGTGCCAAATGTGAGCGCCGCATTATTTCCTTTTTTTCTTTAAGTTTGGGTACCGGACGGTTTAAGTATTTCCACCAAGGATAATTATTTTGTCTTGCCCAAGGCCACTTTTGTACGTAAACTACATTATCACCCAATTTGGCAATACTGTTACGGATGCTCACTTCTAATGAGTCAATAACAGTAAAAACCGAAATAATAGCAAATATCCCTATGGTAATACCCAATAAAGATAAAAAAGTACGTAGCCTATTGACTACCAGAGAATTAAAAGCAAAGAACAAACTTTCTTTTAGCAAATGAAGAAATATCATAGCTTTGATTATAAATAGTTACCGAACAAATTATGACAAAGTTAATAGAAATAAAATAAATAATCAGTCTTTAATTCAAATCTTTATTCTCTTATTTGTCCGTTTCCGTAGATAATATATTTGGTAGAACATATTTCTTTTAAGCCCATAGGTCCACGGGCGTGTAATTTTTGGGTGCTAATACCTATTTCTGCACCAAACCCAAACTCTTCACCATCGGTAAAGCGTGTAGAAGCATTTACATAAACAGCAGCTGCATCAATTTCTTTCAAAAATTTTTGTGCAGAGCTGTAATTTTCTGTAATAATTGATTCGGAATGTTTTGTTCCGTATTGATGAATATGTTCAATCGCTTCATTTTCACTATCAACAACTTTTAATGCTAAAATTAAATCAAGATATTCAGTATCCCAATCTTCCTTTTCGGCTTTCTTAGCATTTGGAACAATAGAACAAACTGTTTCATCGCCCCTTAATTCCACATTTCTTTCAGTAAGTTTTTCACTGAGTTTTGGCAATACTTTATGAGCAATTTCTTGGTGAATCAAAACTGTTTCAGTTGCATTACATACACCCGGGCGATGAGTTTTTGCATTAACAGCTATATCAATTGCCTTTTTAATGTCTGCGTCTTTGTCAATATATACATGACAGTTGCCCACACCGGTTTCAATTACCGGTACACTGGAATTTTGTACCACAGCCTGTATAAGTCCTGCTCCTCCTCTTGGAATTAGTAAATCTAAATATTCATTAAGACGCATCATTGCATGAGCACTTTCCCTGCTTGTATTTTCTACCAACTGCAAACAATCCTCAGGAACTCCTTGCTTTTTAAGTGCTGCCCGCAAAACTTTCACAATAGCTTTGTTTGAATTTATGGCTTCTTTGCCGCCACGCAAAATGGTTGCACTTCCTGCTTTCAGACATAAACCAAAAGCATCTGCAGTTACATTGGGGCGTGCTTCGTAAATTATTCCTATAACACCCATAGGAACACGCATTTTCCCTATTGAAAGTCCGTTGGGACGTGTTTTCATTGAAATAATTTCCCCGATAGGGTCTTCAAGTGCGGCAATCTGCAATAAGCCGCTTGCCATACCTTTTATCCGTTCTTCATTTAGGCGTAACCTATCGAGTAATGCACCTTTTACACCATTAGTTTCTGCTAAATCTAAATCTTTTTTGTTTTCTGATAAAATAAATGTGCTTTCTTTGATTAAAAATTCTGCTGCACACTTTAGTACTTCATCTTTAATTTGAGATGATGCTTTGTTTAAAAATTTTGCTGCATCTTTAGCATTTTTACCTTTTAATTTAATTTCTTCCATAGTTTTAAAAATTATTTAGAAAAAAGTGTTCCTATTTCTTCTCCTTTGAAAATGTCTTGTAATATTTTTGCTTCAAACTTTGCAATAATCATTTGAATGTCTTTATTCAAACACTTTTTTGCCGCCGCAATTTTAGTTTGCATTCCTCCGGTACCAAAAGCACTCCCCTTACCTTTACTTAATTTTTCAATCTCATTGGTTATTTCGTGAACTTGTTTTATAAGCATTGCATCAGGATTAATATGCGGGTCTTCACTATATAATCCATCAATATCCGATAGAATAATAAGTAATTCACTTTGAGAAAGAATAGCTACTTCTGCCGAAAGAGAATCATTGTCACCAATTAATATTTCTTCGGTTGAAACAGTATCGTTTTCATTAATAATTGGGATTATCCCCATAGCTATTAAGCCTTGTAAGGTATTTTGTGCATTTTTCGCAGTAATTTCATTATTTATGATGTCCTTTGTTAATAATACTTGCCCTACATTAATTGATAATTCTTTAAAAAATTTTCTGTAAATATTAATTAATTCGGCTTGCCCAATAGCTGCAAGTGCTTGTTTTTCTGAAAGTCTTTCCGGTTTACGAGATAAACCCATTTTGCCTGCACCAACACCAATTGCTCCTGACGAAACCAAAATTATATTTTTCCCATCTTGGTGAAGATTGCCAATATCATCTACAAATGATTTTATTTTTTGAAAGTTCAATCTTCCGTTTGGGTAGCTAATTGATGAGGTACCAATTTTTATTACAATATTTTTTGCTTGTGTAATTTTAGTCCGCATTTTTTAAAATTTATGATAGCTGTGAGCATTAATTTATTAAAATGTCATGTTTATTTATTGGGAAATTACCCGATAAATGTTTTTTATAGCCAATATCATCTAAATAGCTAAGAAGTTCATTTGAAGAATAACAGGTAACAGCTTTTAATGAGTCACGTTTTAACACATGGAATTTATGCTTAATATCCGATGCAATGATGATAATGTCTATGTTAAGTGTATCAGCAAGTTTTACAGATAGAGGGTAGTTATCTTCTAACTCAATGTCATCGGTTGATACTGAGTCATTTTCATTAACAATGGGAATAATATTTTTATTTAACAATTCGCCAAGTGTTGCTTTAATATTTTTTGCATAACTACTATTTTGCATCATTTTTCTTGTTAAAAGTACCTGTGCAACATTTTGTCCGTATATATTAAAAATATTTTGATAATTTTTAATTAATTCTACTTGCCCAACAGCTGCAATAGCCTGTTTTACCGATATATTTTCAGCCCGCTCTTTTATTTTCAACATTTGGGTTCCCAACAAAATAGCCCCTGCCGAAACTACAATAATTTTTTTCCCGCTGTTATTAATATCAGAAATAAGCAGGCATAAATCGTCAAGTGTCTTTTGGTTTATAGTTCCGTTGGTAAAGCTGATTGTTTTATCACTGATTGATATTAATATTTTAAAAGTGTAATTATCGCTCATTTTACATTGAAAATATTTTAAAATAAAAGTAATTAGGCGGCAAAACTACAAAAATATTACCAGACAACACTAATTAATATTAATTTTATTTTTACATTTGTGTTTCTGCTTAAAATAATTTATATTGAAATAGTAAAAGCAACTTCAGTTAACAGTTAAACTTGTTTATAAGTCTGTGGGAAAAATTATCTAAAAAAATGTAAATTATTATTGAATAATGACGTGAAAATTAATACTTTTGCAACTTGATTAAATCACTTGAAAATGAACAATTTGAAAAAGATAAAATCAGCCCTTATCTCGGTTTATCATAAAGACAATTTAAATAGTATTGTTAATGAGCTAAATCGTTTAAATATAGAGATTTATTCAACAGGAGGTACTCAGTCATTTATCGAAAGTTTAAATATTCGTGTTAAACCGGTTGAAAATCTGACCTCATATCCTTCTATTTTAGGTGGAAGAGTTAAAACTTTGCATCCAAAAGTTTTTGGTGGAATTTTATCCCGTAGGGATAATGCTGAAGATATGGAACAGTTAAGCCAATATGAAATTCCTGAAATTGATTTGGTAATTGTAGATTTATATCCTTTTGAAGAAACTGTTAAAAGTGGTGCCGGCGAACAAGATATTATTGAAAAAATTGATATTGGAGGCATATCCTTAATACGGTCCGCTGCCAAAAATTTTAAAGATGTGCTCATTGTTTCTTCAAAAGC